>PSRQ01000026.1 GCA_003176165.1 Candidatus Cerribacteria bacterium 'Amazon FNV 2010 28 9' | reverse complement strand
TCCACGCGAAACCTGCATATCAGCACCTATTTGTAATCCAAAGGGAGTGAGTTGTGATTGCGCATACACAAGTGAAGGTATAGTCAGAAGAGAAACTACAGAAAGAAAACATCCGAGAGCAGATCGTATGGTCATATCTTTTTATATGAACATATGGATGAGACTGTATGCAAGAGGCAAGTTTTTTCAAAAACGATGACAACTGACTAATTTATTTTCTTCGCTAAAAAATAATCACGAACACCATATCCATGTCGTTCGTAGAATTTTTTTGCACGTTCATTGGGAGCAAAAACCTCAATAAAGACAGCGTCGCAATGCTGATCTTTGAAATATTTTTCTATCACCGATAACAATTCGCTTCCTAAGCCATTTGAACGCTCGTCCAAAACCACATACAGCTCAATCACTTCACCAAATGTACTTGGAATCGCTTCAAGTAGTTCCTCCCCTTCATGTGTTTTTATTATCCCGACGACGAGTCCTATTATTTTTCCATTTTCTTCTGCAACTAAAAAGGCACCTTTGTTCTTCTCTATTTTTTGCAGTGTTTGTTCTAGATATGATTGACCATATCCATCCAATCGACGTAATCGCTTTAAAGGATCAAGGCTAACAATATAGTCTTGAAAATCATCAAAAAGAGCGACAATTTGTGGTTGGTCTGTAGAAGTATATGGACGAATATTCATAGAAAAAGTATACAAAAACGAAAGAGATCTCTCCACTTTCTGGTTAAAACCAGAAACGGTCGAGATGACAAAAGAATTACCGTTCCAACACTGCCAAAAAGGCTTCCTGCGGCAAACTCACCTTCCCAAATTCCTTCATGCGTTTTTTGCCCTTTGCTTGTTTTTTGAGCAACTTATCTTTACGCGTCTGATCACCACCGTAGAGCTTAGCCGTCACGTCTTTGCGATACGCGCTGATATCTTCACGCGCGATGACTTTACCACCAATTGCAGCTTGAATGGCAACTTCAAAGTTTTGACGTGGGATGACTTCTTTCAACCGTTTCACCACCGCACGACCAATGTGCTCGGCTTGATCGCGAACGACAATTTGTGAGAGTGCTTCAACTTTTTCAAAGTGAACGAGAATATCGAGCTTCACCGCATCAACAGGTTGGAAATCAAACATTTCATACTCTAAACTCGCGAATCCACTGGAGACGGACTTTAACTCATCGTGGAAATTGACGATGAGCTCTGAGAGTGGTAATAAATACGTCACTTTTACTCTGCGATCATGATCTTCCATCCCATCAAGCGTCGCGCGATGCCGTTCACACAATCGCATCACATCTCCTAAATAATCTTTGGGAGTGAAAATCGTTGCAAGTACGACTGGTTCAAACACTCGTTTGATTTCTGCTGGATCGGGATACTCGATTGGCGTATGGATTTCGATTGTTTCTCCAGTGCGCAGTTCAATCTTGTAGCGCACCGATGGACTCGTGGCGATCAGATCCAAATTGAACTCACGTTCCAATCGCTCTTGCACGATTGCAGCATGAAGGATCCCCAGGAATCCAACACGCAGTCCATTGCCCAGTGCATGTGAGTGCGTACTTTGAAATTGGAGTGCCGCATCATGCAAAGCGAGCTTTCCCATTGCATCAACAAGCAATGCAAAATCGTCACCATCGATGGGGTAAAACTCCATGTAGACCATCGGTTGTGGTTCTTTGTAGCCGGGAAGGGCTTGCGTCGAACCACGCTGGACAGTTGTGATCGTGTCACCCACACGCATGAGACGGACATCTTTGAGTCCCGTCGCGATGTAGCCAACTTCTCCCGCTTTCAACTCATCGATCGGCGTCATCGACGGGGTAAACACACCCAGTTCAATGGGTAAAAACTCACTTCTTGTCCCAATGGCTTTCAATTTTTCGCGTTTTAACACGCCATCAACCACGCGCACATACGCAATCACCCCTTTGTGTTGATGATAGAGAGAAGTAAACACGAGCACACGCAGCGGTGTCTCTTCTCCCCCTGCCTGAGGGGGAGAAGCCAATCCGTCAGTTGACGGACTGGCAGAAGGGGTGGGAGTTGGTGGGGGTATTACTTCGACTATTTTCTCAAGTAGCCCTTCTATCCCTATTCCTGTTTTTGCACTCACTTTGACAATATCCTGTTCGTTGAACCCAAACTCCTGCATCAACTCAAGTGCAACTTGGTCGGCATCAGCTGCGGGCAAATCGATTTTGTTAATAACGGGAATGATTGTTAACCCAAGCGCTTTGGCTTTTTCATAATTGGAGAGCGTTTGGGCTTGAATTCCTTGCGTTGCGTCAACAACCAAGAGCGCTCCTTCGCACGCCGCAAGCGAGCGGGACACTTCATATCCAAAGTCAACGTGACCTGGAGTATCGATAAGATTTAAGATGTAAGAGTTAAGAGGTAAGAGATTGGAGTGTTTAAACTCTGGTTTGTAAACCATCCGCACCGGCGCTAGCTTGATCGTAATTCCCCGCTCTTTTTCGATCGGATTACTGTCCATAACACGCTCACTCATCTCACGGTCGGCAAGTGTGCCGGTTTTGCGTAAAAGCTGGTCGGTCAATGTGGTCTTGCCGTGGTCAATGTGGGCAATAATACTGAAGTTGCGGATGTTTGCGGACATTTGCTCATTATACCAGAGAAAAGGTGTATAATTCGACCATGGTTGAACATTCCTTTGCTCCCCAACTAGATTCCTTTTATGAACAGCTCCAAGAAGTTATCACCCAACCAACCGAGCTACGCATCGTTGCTCAACTACTCTGTGCATTCATCGGCGATTTCTGGAAAAGCCAAAGCCTAGTACGTAGAATCGAACCAGGATCGTTTGGTAGAAACGATGAGGGGATTGAACAACCAGCCACGTGTATGACAATCAATGATGAAACAGAAACCTCTATTCTCAAGTGGGGATATGAAATTGATAATGTTGGGAATAAAAATCCCAAAATTGATATTTTTGCTATTCCATACTTACTTGAAAAAACAGATTGGGGTGGAACACAAAGCGATCATCAGTACTCTCTACAAATAACTCGTAATGAGTTTCGCATTGAGAGAACCAATTTCATACCTGCAAAACAACGCGAAAAAGCTGTTTCTATCCCTATAGAATCTCCTTTTGTTTAACTTCATACCTTGAAATTTGGTATTTGGATTTTGGAATTTTATAACGTCGTTTCTTCTTCCACCGCCAACACTTCAGTGGTCTTAGAAAGCTTTGCCTGCCAACCTTTAATTTTCCCAGGCAATGAGGTAACAATTGAAAGTTGCTCAATGTGCAGTAGCCAACATAACACCAGATACACAACCATCCCAACGAGTGAAACCACTAGTGTGAGCGCAATGAGTCCAACCACACGCGTCGTATCAAATACCAATTGATCAAGGAGTTTCATCGGGATATACAGTGCAACTCCCATAATCGCTGTCGCCAACACCATTTTGCCCTGAGGGATGAAAAATTCGTGGCTGGAAAAGGAATGAACTTTACGGAAAAAGAAAATGAGTTGAAGCAGGAACTCACAAATCGCGGCAGTCGTAGGTCCTATCGCCACCGAGATAATTCCCCACTTGAACACAAAGGCAGCTAGCCACATCACGACTACATTGATCGTCATACTGATGCACGCAAAGAGAAACGGTAAACGTGTTTCTTTAATCGCAAAGTAAGCACGCAAGACTACATTGGTCATCGCGAGCGCTGCAATCGACAAGGCATAAATAGCGACGAGCTGCCCCATCGTCACTGTATCCGACCAGGGTAACTGCTTCGCCCCCATAGCCAACCGCACAATCGGAACGCGGAGAACCAAGAGCAGAGCACCTGCCGGATACATGAAGAAAGCAATTTGATGTAATGTTTCGGTCAATAGTGACGTCAACCCCTTCATATCGCCATCTTTTGCTTTACTCGTAAAAAACGGCAGAGCTGCCTGGGCAATCGATACACCAAAAAATCGAATTGGAGCTGCCGCTAGAGACTGCGCAGCACTGTACAACAACACAAACGTACTTCCCAGTGATGTCACGACAAACAAACCGACAAAATCTTCAAAATTGTTCGTCGCCAGTGTCGCTCCCCGCGGAACCATGAGACGAATAACCTCCAACACATCTGGACGCAAGATCGGCCAAGAGAAGCGAAAACGGAACCCCAACTTAAACGCATCGGGGAGCTGAATAACAAAGTGCACAAACGCCCCAATCACCACACCAATCGCTGCACCATAGATACCAAACCAGCGCGAAAGGAACACAATACCAATAATATTGCCGAGGTTGTACACCACTGGAGAGAGGCTGGGAAGAATAAAGCGCTTGCTCGATTGCAGAATGCCAGAAAAAAAATTGGACAACAAGAGGAAAAACGTCGAAACAAGCATGATGCGCATGAGTTGTACGGAAAGATCAACCTGCGCCAGCGTATACTTGGCTCCCGTCATCGATCTGATAATCTCGGGAGCAAATATGCCTGCAATGATAGCAATGAGAACATAACACACAGCGAGTAAAATCATGAGCGCACTGACAAACACATGTGATTCTTCTTCACTTTTATGCAACACACGTGAGTAGACAGGAATAAACGTTGCCGACAAGACCCCGGCAACTAAGAGTTGGAACAGTAAATCAGGAATTTGGAAGGCGACGAGAAATGCGTCAGCCTGGAGTCGCAACGTTGGTGTCCCAAAAAAGCTGTCCAACAGGCGGTATCGCAGAAGCCCAAGGAGTGCGGAAACCACCGAGAGCGACATAATAATGACTGCAGCAGATAAAATAGAGGTTTGTTGGGCACTCACAAACCTCTTACTCTGTTGGAACAACGACGCGACCATGAGAAAAGGATACTTGAGAAATTTCAAATTTCAAATGCCAAAAAACAAGATGCTTGTCATTCTGAGACTTCCCACGAAGCGAGATAAGCGAAGAATCTTCTATGAAAGTTAGTAATGCTACTGGCAACAAGGCAAGCCACCTCCTTGAGAAGATCCTTCACCTATCCGCCTCATCGGCGGATGTTTCAGGATGACAGAAGAACGAAACTATGATATACTTCACTCCTAGTATTTAAGTTGTAAAAGTTATCCAACCTATGCCTATTACCAAATCCGCCCTCAAAGCTCTTCGTCAAGATAAGCGTCGTACCCAGACCAATCGTCCATACCGTACCCGCGTCAAGACTTCTTCAGATACGGTCAAGGCCACCCCATCGACACAAAATTTAAGTAGCGCATTTAGTGCAATTGATCGTGCTGTAAAGAAAAACATCATGCACAAAAACAAAGCTGCTCGTTTGAAATCTGCACTTTCAAAATTCGTGAAGTAACTCTTTTCCCTTCACGTTCCACCTAGCATCGTTTTTTCATATTTGCTACGCTGTATGTGTGCGTTTGGCGCACCTTTCTGCCATGGCAAAAAAACAATATCGCTATCCAGCTGTTAATTTCATTCCAAAGGATCCCTTTTACGACACGCCGATCGGAAAAGGCATGGTATGGGCTTTACGCGTTGGTCGCTACATCGTCGTGTTTACAGAAATCATTGTCATCATGAGTTTTGCCTCTCGATTTAAACTTGACCGGGATTTAACCGACATCAACTCCAGCATCGTGCAAAAAACGGCACTCATCCAATCATACGGTAGTACGGAAACACAAGTCCGACTTATCCAAACACGTTCTCAAAAAATAAGTGATTTGCTCTCCCAAAATGCTCCCCTTTCTCAGTTGAATGTATTGATTGGCGAGGTACCTACCGATGTCAAACTCTCCAGAATTGGCTATCAAGCCACAGAAATTCAGATCGGTGGAGTAGCACAATCTTCTGCGAGCTTTGCCTCTTTCTTGCAAACATTGCAGCATACACCATCTTTTAAAGGCGTAATCATTGATCAATTGGAAACAGGAGACAAACGTGACCCAGGATATGTTTTTGCAATTCGCATAGAGCTGACCGATCAACCTACCAGTAGTACCGCACCACTCCCCGTAGCACCTTCTACGACGAACACAACAGATGCAACACTATCGACTGGAAAATAATATGGCACTCAAACGACCAACACTATCCGGACTCATGATTCAGCGAGAACTCAACAAGTTCTACGCCCATCCCATGGCCCAACTTTCAACAGGGCTTGTCCTGACCATTCTGGCTACAAGTTTTTTCGCTCTCGCTGCCATCAAGCCTACGCTAGAAACAATGGCAGGGCTTTTGAAAGAAATTGACGATAAACGCACTATCGATCAGCAATTGACGACCAAGATCTCAGCACTCGCTACTGCCCAAAGCGAACTCTCCACCAAAGGTGAAAGCGCCAAAGTACTCTTGGATGCTGTCCCCACAACGCCTGACTTGCCAACACTACTCAAAATGATGGAAAAGCTCGCCACCGAACACACCGTTACTTTTACTTCTATGATCATCCCGCAAATTCCAACTGAACGTGATCCCAATAATTCTGGAGTAGAACTTGAGAGCATCCCTGTATCGGTAACTTTTAGTGGTTCTTACCAAGAACTCTCTGCCCTTCTCTCTGATATTGAGAATCTCCAGAGAGTCATCGTCATTGACCGGATTGACATCGTTCCCACGACCGATACCAATCAACAAACCTTGAGTATGGCTGTCACAATGCGTGCGTTCGCATTTGCACTGACTGCACCCGTAAAAACTGCAACAACACCATTATGAAAAAAACACCAACAGTTGGGTCACTTGTTCGCCAACAACGTGTCCTTACCATTTTATTGTTAACCGTGACCGTGATCGTGATATGGGTAGGGTTTTCCATCTACTTTTCATATTCAAAACCCACAACAACCCAAACAGACGTACAACTCACCACACCTTTAAACCCTCGCATTGATGCCACGTTATTTGATACGCTCGCAGCACGCAAACACTGGAGTAGTGATGAATTAAACTCGTTCACACCCAACGTCCAACTTCCCCAGGTGGCGGGAAACATTGTTCTTGTTGCCAACCCTCCACCACTGCCAACACCCCAAGCTTCAAGTTCAGGGATATTGACCCCCTCACCCACAGCAACATCAGGAGCAACCACTCCATAACATTCACTAAGAATGTACTCACCACTTTCTTGCTACTATAGAAACGTGCTAGTGTTATACATATGGCGTTTAGCCTTCGTTCATTGTCGCGTAAACACATCCCTACACTTTTAGGACTTGGCGTCCTCATTGCCGGACTCGTGGGTGGCGTTGTTTTCATCCAGACATCGAACACCAATTCTTTTCTCCCCCGCGCCTCACCACAGACGATTCCCAAAAACATCAAAATTACCAATGTCACGGACTCACAATTTACTGTTTCTTGGGTGAGTGATAGTTCCACAATTGGATTTGTAAAGTACGGAACAACGACCAGCTCACTCTCAAAAACTGCAAATGATGATCGTGATCAGGCATCAGGAACCACAGGCATGTTTCAAACGCATCATGTGACGGTGCGTTCTCTTTCAGCATCAACGACATACTATTTCAAGATTGGCACAGGAACACAGGAGCTCTATGACAATAGTGGTGTTCCGTATACCGTTTCAACAACGACATCCGTGAGTAGCCAAGCGCGCACGATGTATGGTGAAGTAGATATGTCAGACGGAAGTCCAGCAAATGGAGCTCTCATTTATATCAGTGCGGATAACCTGGCACCAATTTCTGCACTGGTTCAAAGTTCAGGAAGCTACGTGATCTCACTTGCACAAGCTCGCACAACTGATTTGGCAAATGCTGCCCAACTTGATCCCACTACGCCGTTAAATATTTTAGTCATCAGTCCCACGGGAGACACCACGTCACTCGTCACGACCAACCTCACCCAATCACAACCAGTGCCACAAATTACACTTGGTGTGAATGCAGATTTCACAGCTTCCTCAACCCCAGCCCCACTCACAGGCGGAGTTGCCACAACAGTTCCCACTTCCGCACCAGCGACAGCGGCAATACAAAGTAAATTCACTTCACAACTTCTGGCACCTCCTACAGAAGTAACAAACACACAAACGCTGACAATTACCAATCCGCAAAACGATGGAGATCTCATCACAAGTAATAAACCAGAGTTGCGCGGGAATGCCCCATCGGGAACAAAAGTCACCCTCTCACTCAAAGGACCATTTACACAAACGATGACGATGACAGTCGATCCAAGTGGTATCTGGACCTGGACACCTGCAAGTAAACTAAGCAATGCGCCATACACACTCACAGCAACCAACGGGACAGGCACGACCAAACAGACTGCGACTCGTTCGTTTACCGTCGATACCACTCAAGTTGGAGTCATACCGGCAATCACAGCCACACAATCTGCCACCCTTACGCCCACACCAGTGCCAACACCCACGGCAACCCCACCATTTGTCCCACTCCCAACATCTTCAGCAGTTGCGATCGCGACTCAAAGCAGCACCCCCATCATTTCGCATCCATCCACAGCATCAGGGCAACTCGTAACGGGAAATACAACCCCTACCCTTTTCCTCATGGTTGTGGGTATTGTATCCTTACTTGCGGGAACCATCCTCTGGACATTGTAAAGAAAGCAAACAGTTCATAGAGAGCGGCTCGCAGCCTATTGAATAAAAAGTGACTGTAGCTTTACTTTTGTATCCCGTTTTTTAACTGTTCGCTATGCTCTATACACTATGAACTGATACCGTTGCTACTTGCAATCATACTGAGGAATTGCTTAACTGAAATGTGTAGAAGGTTTTTTGGTTCTATGTCTGATGCAAATCAAACACCATCACTTGATGCAATCCTAGATCAACTTGAGAAAACAACAGGGATTTCAACTACATCCCCTGCTCCCACGGCTCCTGTTATCCCACCTATGCCCGCTGCTCCAAACCCGATGGTTGCAACGCCAGCGACACAACCCGCTCCTACACCAGAATCAGCACCTGCCCCCACGATGGAACCTGTCACCGCGCCAGCTGCTCCTGTCATTGCCTCTAAACCCACCCCTTCGCCCATCGCAAGTATGCAACAAGTGGAACAGATGGAGAAACCAATCGGAGCCTCTACTTCTCCTGCTCCAATGCCCATGCCCGAACCCGTACCCCTGCACAAAGAATCTGCTGATTTTTCCGCGCAGCACAAACCAGATGTTGGGTTTACTGCACCAATTGCCGAGACCCCAGCTGCTCCAGCGAAGACTCCTCAAGCCACTTCACCAACAAAAGCTAAGCGTTCGTTTATGCCATTTGCATTAGCCGGAATTGGAGCATTGGTAGTGGTCGCAGGTTTAGCGATCGGACTGTATTTGCAATATCAAAATCAAAACAACCAAGGGCAAGCCTACACACCAGTAGCAACATATGCGCCTGCTCCAGTTGCCCCAACTACAACACCTGTTGAGCAACCTACTACTCAGCCAGTCGCCACTCCAACATTGGCCGTTAATCCTGGAAATCTTATTCATGTCACCGGAAGTATTTGTAATGCACCCACAACTGAGGGGGGAAATGTCTATCTATACAATCTTGATAAAAAAATTGTTGCCAACATTCCAATTCCACAAGGACAAACAACCTTTCAGTCTTTATTTCCAACAGGAACAGTGGTCGCGTACTATCGCTCAGTATCTGGAAACTTATTAACAGGTGCTACGGATAGTACAACTCACATACTAACCAAAATATCACTTGATGAACAACATGCAGGAACACCGATTAAACTCTGTGATCCTCAAATGGACACAACGTCAATGCCACAGGACACCTTTACACCAATGCAACAGCAACAATAGATATGAAAAAGAATATTATTTTCCCTATTAGATTTTTTTCTAGCCTTGTAATTGCAGTTGTACTTTTTATTTTTGGGATGACTACTCAATCATACGCAGCCGGTTGTTCCGCAAGTGAAATGACATGTAATGATGCATGTGGCTGGCGATGTGTCGCAGCTCCTAATACGTGTGCCTCAACGTGTTCTGCAAACCCTCCACCTACAGGTGGTTCTACAGGATTGCCAGATGGTGCGAGTAGTGGTTGTTGTAGTTCAAATAGTGAATGTACCACTTGGTTTGGCCCAAGTTCTTCCTGTAGCAATGGGAATGGTGCATGTAAATCAGGAAAACAATGTAAAGGTGGAAGTCCTGTAGGCCAAACATGTACACAAACCTGTTCTCCAACTGCATGTGGTACCACCATTTGTAATGGAACCATCACTTGTAACGGTGGCTGCAAGGGATACTGTGGAAATGGTGTGTGTGAAATCAATAATGGCGAAACTCCAACATCGTGTCCTTCAGACTGTAAGATTCCGACACCTGCCCCATCCACAGCACCAACAGGTGCATGCAACCCTGGACAAGTCTATTGTCAAAAAGATTATGCAAGTGCAGCAGCTTTCTCAACAGCCACTCTTTGTTCATCAAGTTCAAACGCAGAATGGGGAGCTGAATGTAGCCCTGATGGTAAATTTCATGGGGGAAACCAAACAACTTCTAATCCGAATGCATCTTGTGGAGGCTGGGATGCTTGCGCACCTGCCACACTAGATGGCTCTCAATGTTCTGGTAAAACAGGAACATATTACAATTTTACTGGTACAGTAGGACAACCAGCATCAAGCGGCGGAGGTTATTTTGTTGGGTGCAGCGGAACAAGTAATTGTTGGTGTACTTCACTCACTTCAGGAAGTGTAACTTGTAAAGACGACACAGGTGGAACTTCATGCGGAGTCCATGCGCAACCTACGACAGCTCCAAGCACTCCACCATCC
>PSRQ01000035.1 GCA_003176165.1 Candidatus Cerribacteria bacterium 'Amazon FNV 2010 28 9' | reverse complement strand
AACGCACGCGAATATACATGTACATCATTAATCAGCCCAGACCAAGGATTATTTACCACATTATCAGATGCGCCAATAACTGTTCTAGTAGCGCCTGTATTCAAGTTTCCAACCCAGGTTCCCAGTCCAGTTTGTGTTGAGCCAACTTGCGCACCATTAATATATGCTTTCATCTGGTTATTTGATTTACTCCAAGTGATGACCACTTGAAACCACCCTGTTGAACCACCTAATGACGTGTCTAAAACTTGATTTACTGTACCGCCAGATTCGTATACAAATTGCAGCTGATTATTAGTTGTGGTTCTCCGCATGTATATGAGATTATTTGCATCAGCTTGCAATTGCAAAGCATAGCGACTTGTTCCATCCGTCCACACTCCACTGCCACTGACTTTCGCCCACGCAACAACAGTTCCTTCACTGGGATTAAACGCACTGTTTAAATCAGAAGAGTATATATTAACGTAATTATTGGTGCCATTAAATGAATAGGCATTGGCTAAATGTCCACCACTGGCAGCACCAATCGTAACATTCGCACCATTATTTCCAGTCTGGCCAACTAGGGGATCAACTTCTTGAACTACGAAATCATCAAACTGTGCAAACTGGGTTCCAGTTGAGGTTGTTGCGCCTAGCCTTAAATCATTTGTACTTGGAGCAACAAAAGTAATATCAACTGATTGATAACTTGTTGAAGTCGTTCCAGTAAATTCAGTGGTGGTTCCAGCCGATACAGTAGGGGTTGCATTTCCGTCAGATTTCAAAAATCCAGTAACATGGTAAGTCCTTCCACTGATCATTACGCCAGTTTGGGAAGCATAAGGATTATTCACACCATTTCTTGCAACTTTTAAATCTTGTGTTCCAGTATGAGGAGATCCAGAATCTTTAGAAAGTGTTGCAGAATTTCCAGCTGTCCAATAGCTCGTCCCGCTTTGTTCCATGTTGCCATCAAGAGTAGAGAGGATTGAGTCAGACCGGATATTGGTGTCTAGGGCGACGGTGACGTCATCGAAGTCTACAGAAACTGTTGATGCGCCACTGTTAGTGTGGGCAAATGTAATAGTTGTGGAAGTTGCCACAAATGTTAGATCGAAGGGTTGCCAGGTTGTTGAAGTAGTTCCAAAGTTATTTATTCCAAGAACAATTGGTTGACCCACTCCATCTCCGCTACGTGCGTATCCATACACACGGTATACTTGGCCAACCGTAAGAATAGTTTGACTTGCCCCAAGAGCACTGTTTGTTGAGATATGTAAGTATTGAGAACCGCTATGGGGCGTTGTTGTCCCTTTACTAAGACCGCTTCCTGTCCACGCGCTCGTGCCAGCAGCTTCCATGTTGCCATCAGTCAAAAGTTGGGTGGCGGTGCCACCGGAAGGAGGGATGTTCACTTGCGTGACAGAGAAGTTGCTGATACTCCCATCAAACGTCGACGTAGGAGTAAAGGTAAGTGTGGTGCTCGTGGAAACAATGGACTCTGTGTATGTCCCATTAGCACTTCTTGCCGTTCCAGAAGCTCCCATGGAAACAGTAATCGTTCCCGCAGTCATGCCAGAAACAGTGTAGGTAATGCTGTATGCTTTTCCACTGGTAGCAGCAGCTAGGGCTTGGGTCACCGTGTTGGTCGCACCAGTGGTGTGCGTGAAAAGATTGTTGGCAAATGCCCAGTTGGCATTGAGTGTCCAGGAAGTAGAACTAGTGGGAGTAGAGTTTAACACCACATTCCTTGAGCCAATGTTGACAGCAGGATTGTTAACACTAGCATAACTTTGCGTGCTGGTGGAATCTTGAAGGGGCCAGACGGCGGAGTCGCCAGTTAAGTCTCTGATAAATACATCGGAGGTTTTGTAATTCGCAGAAGCAGCAGAAGGATTGCCGTAGTAAATGTAAATCTGCCCACCACCGTTGGGAATGGAATCAACTTTGACCCAAATGATCGTTGAACTTGAGTTGCACGTGCCTGGCTCAATCCAGTATGGAAGCGTTTTTCCAACAATTGACGTGAACCTGATGTCGTTACAGGAAGACAACATCTTCCCAGCAGTAATGGGAGTAGCCGTGTCAAATGTAATCTTGGTCTGCCAATTCGTTTGATCCGACCCTGAAGTGTTTGTTAATGCAATTCGTTCTCGAAATCTCCAGTTGTTGTCAAACCATGCTGCCTCCACATTGCCAGGATGTCGTGTTGCTAAAAAAGCAACTGTTCCAAAAACTACGAGGACAAGAAGCGCTAGTAAGAAGAATGGACGTTGAGCCATTTTTTTTGTCATCCCGTACATTCGAGCGCAAAGCGCACGAAGGATACGGGATCCAGGCGGGTGAAACTTTTCTGGTGTAGAGGTAGTGGATTCCTGCCTTCGCAGGAATGACAAGAAGTTCATCAAGAATCAGTATACAGAAAAAAGATTGTCATTTCGAGCATGTTGTTTTGAAAAAACAACTGACGAGAAATCGCTTTCGGATGAAAAAATGAAGAAAGGGATTCCTCGACTTCGCTCGGAATGACAAAAGAAGGGTTGGAAATCATGAGGCAAAAAGAGAGGTGACAATTCTCCTATGCAGCGAGTGCTGGCAAATGAAGGTGATGATCCACTCGGTCAAGACGTTTATCTTGTTCTTTGTTCCAATTGGTATTTTCCATGCTGTGGCTGATGACAGTATCAAGCTTTATTTGCATTGTTGATATGTCTTCTTGCATCGTTGCAATATCTTCTTTCATCCCAAGAATATCTTCTTTCATCCCGGAGATGTCTTTTTTCATTGTCTTGTTGTCTTCAACAAGTGTGGAAACGATTTCTAAAATCTTTCCAACATCTTTTCCAAGCTCGTCTAATCTGTGATCCGTTGTCGTCATCTATCCATCCTATCAGTGAACAAACGTCAAAACAATATGATTAGAACAGAAGTTTGTTACAATGGATGTATGTCTGATGGCGAAGCGACAGTAAAACCACTTGAGCATCCAAAAATTAAGGCAACGATTCCTTTTTCGGTCATCGTGTATGACTATAAAACGCTCGTCTATAAAGGTACTGTGGTTGCCATTTCATCACGAAACGATAAAGGTCCGTTTAATGTTCTCGCGGCGCATACCAATTTCATTACTGTTATTGAAAATCAATTGATCCTTCACATTGACCCCGAGCATTCTCGATTTTTACCTCTCGAGAAAGGGATTATGCGCGTCTTCGATCAATACGTGGAGGTGTACCTTGGGATCGAGCGGAGATTTTTCTAAATTAAAGTGGTGGGCGGTAGAGGAGTCGAACCTCTGACCTTTACAATGTCAATGTAACGCTCTAACCAACTGAGCTAACCGCCCGACAAATGCCTATTATATCAGGCCATTTGTTTATTGCGAAGACCTTTCCTCAACTGTTGTCTTATTAGCCTGAAATGTTTTTCCTTATGAGTACATTCGAGTTTCAGACCCACGGTTCAGAGAACCTTTGGGTTCGTGGAAATGACAGAGAAGAGGAATTAAAAGAAAACAAAAAAGCATAAAAAAAGCCGGGTCCAATTGGATCCGGCAAACAACATGTTGGAATTAAAGCACAATCCCTTTTACCCAGACGATTTCTCCGTCGGTGGTGCGGACGCGCGAGGCGTTACGATTCTTGTCATGTTCGAGAACGTTTTCTCGAATAACAAGAACTTTCACTTCCCGTTTGCCGAGCACCGTCGTAAAAACCTTCTCTTGGGGTTTCCACACACCCAGAAGACTGCTCATTTTTTCCTCCTGTTTCGAAGATTCTCTGGCGGAATTGCCTCGTTCGAAACAAGACGAAAAGTATACCAAACGAAGATGATTTTTCCAAGAGAGAAGAGTTTAACCCACGTTGCGTGCAACCTGGTGTTCTTGACTCATCATGTAAGCAGTCCCACCTTTTTTACTATAAACTTGGCCCCAGAATGCGCCTTTTTTCTTGCCTCGGGCATTGAAGTTTTCGATCCACGTATTTCCCTCTTGAACGCGTTTGCGCAGAAGGACGATAAAGTTCAATAACTGTTGGAAAAAATTGACGTGATAGGTGCCTGGATCGACAACATCTGCGTAAATGGCTGTGTGTGTACTTTGATCAAGTTGTTTGATCTCTTTTGCCAGAGCTCGTAGTTGCTCTTGAAGCTGTTTAATCGTTTCTTTATCCTTTTGCTCGCGCAAATTAAACACCTCGGTCATCTGGAATTCTTTGTGAAGAACCGCTTGTTGTTTTTCGAGGTTAAGTTCTTTTTGTTGTTCCGAATTGCTTGTTTGTTCGAGTGCTTTTGCAAACGGATTCGTAGAATTTTGGTTTTGATCCTGACTGCTTTCAGCCACACTACCCCCGCCACCAAAAATGGCGGACATAGCGTCATTCATCATCTCACCAGGGAGAGCTGCCGTTTGCTTGACCGTTGTTCCACCAATTTCTTGGATGGCGCGCGCGAAGGGGTTGACCGCAGATGAGGAGTACGAAGTTGGTGTTTGATTTGGTTTTCCAGGCATGCTGATCTGTTATTAGCTCTACTATGGGATATATCTAGATAAGGACATTATATGTCTGTTTCTTTCGAAAATCAAGCACAATCCTCATGGATTACCTCGAGTAGATGAGCTTGTTTGAAGCGACACAAAAACTATGTACTCAGCTTCAGTAAAGCGCTGGCTACTTTTTTGCGTATAACTGCTTGTTCGAGTTGAGGGCGCAAGTTTTCTGGAATTGCGTTGTTTTTCCATTTTGCAATTTCTGGGAATACCTCTTTGATTGCCTCATCTGTTGCTTCAATATGCATGTCTTTGGCAAGCGCGCGCAAGATAAATTCAAGTTGGAGTGCTCCAAGAGCCACGGATGCTAAATCTTGTTCAAATTCTTCTTCTGTTTTCCCGACTCGCTCAAGATATTCTTTAATATCTTTCATCCCAAGTCGTGAAATTTGTGAAAACATCTGCTCTGCTTGGCGACGCATTTCTTCTTGCAGAAGTAATGGTGCGACTTTCGGTTTGATGGCAATGATGAGTCCTGAATAGATTGCTTGAAGCAACTCTTCTTCCTTTTCTTCAGGTTTTTTCTCGTCAGTTACTTCCTTATTTTCTTTTGTTTTGGTCCCTGATACTTGAGATTGCATCTCAGGTTCTGGGACAGCACGGCTTGCAGCTCGTGCTGCTTTCTTCACGATTGCCTTGTAATCTCCAAGAACGACTGTTGGTTCTACTGCAGTATGTGCTTCGATGACAAAATCTTTGCCTTCTGTTGCTTCCAACAGTTTTACTTCTGGATTGACGAGAGGAACAATTCCTTGTGCTTCAAGTTCCTTGGCGTAAATCTCTGGGATGGCATGCTGCAGCGCATGTTCCATGAGTTTCTCTTTGCCAATAGCACTCTCTGCTAGTGAAATAGGAGTCTTTCCCTTGCGAAAGCCTGCGAGTTGAACCTTCCCTGCTTCTGTTTGGAGGACTTTTTTGTATTCCGTATCAATACTGTTCCATGGAATGGTGAGCGTGACGACAGTATTTTGCCCGAGAAGTGTTTCTTCTTCTTTGTGTTCAACTGGTTTGGTTACATTTTTTTTGGTAGCCATAGTAAATAATTCCTTTTCAATCAAATAGAGTCGAAGTATACCAGAGAAAATGCCAAAAAACAAAGAAACACATAATTTCTGTCATTTCGAGCGAAGTCGAGAAATCTGATATAAAGGTAATCGTATCAACAGATCTCTCCACTCTCTGGTTCAACCAGAAACGGTCGAGATGACAAACAAAAAAGTATCGTCTTTTCTTTCTGCCAATACAGACCGCCAGCTGGCGGATCACTTTGCTAGCCATGAGTCGTGAAATTCTGCAGATTGGGTGGATTTGTACACACCCCAGCCCAATACTCCAATGGTTGGGAATAAAGCAATGATGAGAACAAGGAGAATGAGCTTTTGTTGCCAGTTCAGAGAAGCAAATGCTTTTTTCATGCATTCAGTATACCACAATCGCTAAGTTGATAGTTGGCAGCATGCTCTTTGCAGTCTAGAATGAAAAAATTATTGTCGTATAAAAGGAGTACTCTATGGATCCGCAAAAAATTTCACTTAACCCTGATACTACACCCGAGATTGAACAAAACACGATGGGAGAGTTGCCAGCTTCTGAAGAGAACGAACTGCCTTCTGGTGAAAATCATGAAAAGGTGGAACATGTTCCTCCAATCAGCATTTCGTTCAATACAAACGGTGCTGGAGATACACTGATGGCTACGCAAGGGATCATCAACCGTCAAGCTGCTCGGTTGGATGAGCTTAAAGAAGAAATAAAACATATCAATGAAAGCCTTCGTTCAATTTTGGAAAATGACGCAGAGCTTTCCCAGGCTGAAGAACAGCTCAAAGAAGTGACGAAGCGTCAAAAAGCACGCAAGCAACAAATTGCCAACAACGCCGAGAGTACTCAGCTCAAGTTTAAACTGAAAGAAACACGTGATCAGGTCAAAGAGTTGGAAGAAAGTTTGAACAATCACTTGCTCAACTATTACCAGATTACGGGAACAAAAGTATTTGATACTGATGATGGAGCGCAGCGCGAGTTTAAGATCACAGCGCGTGTGATGGCAAAGAAGCAATCATAGTATTTTAGAGTAAATCCCAAAATCCCCGCTCAAGCGGGGATTTTTTATGACATTGTGGGTTTCATCACATTAGTGCATGATCTCATCAAATCTATTTGTTGCTGGTTGAGGAACGACGGTTTCGGTGAATTCCAAGATCTTTCCCATGGTTTGCACGCATTTCACAGCATACTTCCCCATCGCTGATTCCTCTGAAAGCATGGTGGCATCTGTGCCATCATAGACAGCGTTGGCCACATCACACATCTCTGCACGGGTTGGGCGAGGATTGTTCACCATGGAGTGCAACATCTGGGTAGCTGTGATCACTGGTTTATTCTTTTCACGGCACATTTTAATAATGCGTTTTTGGTTGTAGGCCAACATTTCCAATGGAGTTTCGACTCCTAAGTCTCCACGCGCGACCATGACACAATCTGATGCTTCGACGATTTCCTCAAGATTATCCAGAGCCATTTGATTCTCAATCTTTGCGCAAATCCAGGCTTTGATACCTCGTTTATCCATCTCGCCTCTCAAATGCTCAACATCCTTCTTACTGCGGGTAAAGGAAAGCGCGACGATGTCTACCATCTTGATGTTTTTCATCTCAAGTTTTTGATAATCATCATCCGTCATGGCTGCCAAATCAATATCAATCCCAGGCATGTTCAAACTTTTGCGGTGTTTGACGGTGTAATCTTCTGAGATGGTGGCGTCAAATGTTGTTGGCGTGGTCGCTGTTACAGTCAATTCCACCGATCCGTCATCAATAAGAACGACGTGACCAGGCTTAATGGCAGTAAACACTTCTTTTGTAGGGATGACAATGTCTCTCTCTCCTGCAGGAGTGAGGCTAAAATGAACTGTTTCACCGCTTTTAAATGGAACATCTTGTTTGTTTGCTGTTTCGACGCGGATTTCAGGACCTTGGAGATCAATGAGAATAGCTACTGGTTTGTGAAGAGTGGCACTCACGCTACGGACAAGTGGAATACGCTCATCGTGCCATTCTTTTGTGACATGTTTCATATTGAAGCGAATGATATTGACTCCCGTATTCAACATGGTGGTGATACCATCCTGTGTATCCCAAGCTGGACCGATCGTGGCAGTGATTTTTGTGCGGCGCATAGTGTTCCTTTTCTACTCTGGATAAGCAAATAACCTTTCTATTATAGTCTTTTTTACCAGAGAGGAAATAGGAAGTTGTCTATTAGAGGTGGTGTAAGAATATGTTTTTCAATTGGTTAAATTAGATTGATGAATCAGCTTCTTTGTTCTTACGAGAAACATGGCAAACAAAACGGTTGAGTGCTAGAAGCGGAAAGATATGGAGTGATCTCTTCTGATTTCTTTCTTTTGCCCTATCTTTGGTAAAAATGTACTGCTGCATTCCCTTTTTTCATTGCATAGATAAGAACGATGTATACTCTGTGTAAGGGAGGAGCTAGTATGGAAGCTTTGACAGGGGAATCGATGAACATTCCCAGTGGGTGGGAGGACGGTGGGCAGTGGAAAGGGACCGATTGGGAGTTCTTATTCTCCCAACTTTCCGATGAAGATGCCGTAGCACAAATGGATCGAATTCGATTGTGTATTGAAAATGGTGTGGTGTATACAACTGAAATCAAGGTAGTACGAGCAGCGCTCGAAAAGGAAGGCAAAGAAATTTCTCAACAAGATGTTATTTTTGCAATCATGAGTATGAAGGCCAGTCAACTTGATTGGTGGATTGCGCGCAGTATTGCTCGAGGCTGACTATCCCACCAAATCAAATTGCTTGAGTTGAGCCTTGCGCTTTTCACTGGGAGCCTTCAATAGTTGCGATTGTAGGTTCACGAGTTGGTAATAGAGGCCTTCTTTGTCTTTGAGAAGCTCCTTTGGTGTTCCAGTTTGCGCGACTTTTCCTTGCGACAGGACGAGAATATGGTCTGCGTTTGCTATAGTCGATAACCGGTGAGCAATGATGATGGACGTACGGTTCTTGAGCAGTTCATCCAAGCCTTTTTGAACTGCCAGTTCTGATCTACTATCAAGTGCTGATGTGGCTTCGTCCAAGATGATAATGGGAGCATTCTTCAAGATAGCCCGTGCGATGGAAATGCGTTGTTTTTGTCCACCAGAGAGTTTCACTCCTCGTTCCCCGATCAAGCTGTCATATTGATCTGGGAGTTTTTCAATAAATTCATGAGCATTAGCTGCTTTTGCCGCTGCGATGACTTCTTCCGTTGTGGCGTTTGGGTGGCCGTACGCAATATTATCAAAAATTGTTCCAGAGAAAAGTAATGACTCTTGCAAGACCACTGCAACAGCAGCATGCAATGATTCTTGGGTGAGAGTACGAATATCATGTCCCGCGATGGAAATGGTCCCTGATTGAGGATCATAGAATCGTAGGATCAAGTTGGCGATGGTCGACTTCCCTTCGCCACTTTCACCGACAAGTGCGAACTTTTCACCATTTTTCACGGAAAAAGTCAGATCATGTAATACTGCTTTTTTCTCTTCATACTCAAACGAGACATTCTTGAATTGAAGCAATGGTTGATTGGGTTTCATTTCGATAGAAAGAGAAGTTGCCTGTGGTTCATCGTGAATAGCACTCTCTTTGGAAAGAATATCAAAGTAATCTTGTGAGCCGCTACTTGCCTGTTGGATTTGCCCCAAGATAAAGGACATAGCAAACAACGGGAAGCGTGCCTGGTTCACAAGTTGTAATAAGAGTGTCATTTCACCAATGGTGTACCGACCTTGGAAAGTCCAGTAGATCACATAGGCAAAAATGGCAAATAAAATGATATTTAAGGCGAAGCGGCGCAAAAAATCATACATATGCCACTCTTTTGTTTGTTGTTTTGCAAGCTGTTCAATATTTTTTCTGGCACCCAAAAATGATGCGAGCTCTGCAGCTTGCGTCCCAAACGATTTCACGATGCGGATGGCACTGATACTTTCAAAAACTCTTCCTTGCGAGCTGTCACGAACGGCATTTTTTTGTGCTTCGTATTTACCCCAAGCTTTGGTCGAGCGATGCGAAATGACGATGTACAAAGGGAAAAGAACGGCGAGTAATGCTGCGATAATCAGAGAATACTTGGCAAGTAAAATGATGGTGACGACCGCTGTAAGCAAGAATGGAAGGAAGTTATTGAGCATGTTTTGAATGAAGTTGGTAATGCTCTCGATGCCGCGCGTCATTTTGTTGGTGATCTGGCCAGTGATGGTGTTGTCATAAAATCCTATGTGTAAATCCAAGACATGCTCATAGAAATGCTTGGAGAGAAAGGTTTGTAGTTTCTCGGTAAAAATATCCCCTACCCATTGGCTGATCGTTGTGAGGATAGTAATTGCCACATCAGAAAGAAGGTACAGGATTAACAGCGTGACGAGAATAGAGAAAGGTTGAGGTTTCCCGGTCACTTGCAAGACGATGTGATCAACGATGAGCTTTGAAATAAGTGGGCCTGCTAGGTTCAACAATGACACAGCAATCACAAAGAATCCCATGAAGAGGTACCATTTCCAAAAACGACCTGTGAACGAAATGATGCGAAGAATGGGGTTTTTCATAGTTTGACCTCTTCAATTTGTCCAGATTGTAATCTACCAAGTTCGAAACTCCCGAGTTTGACGCGAATCAGACGCAAAACTTCCAAATTGACACGCGCACACATGCGACGAACCTGATGGTTCATCCCTTGATGAATGTTAATGGCAATCCATGTGTTTCCTTCTTCATGTTTCACGATTTTCACGCTATCAGCCATGGCGATGCCTTCTTTAAACGACATGTCTTGTGTTAATTCATGCAGCTGTGTGTTTGTCGGAGAGCCAGCAACCAATACGTGGTATGTTTTTTGTACTTCGAATCGTGGATGCGTTAAACGATTGGCTAGTTCCCCATCGTTGGTCAGCAAGATCACTCCTTCGCTCTCTTCGTCAAGGCGCCCAACTGGGTATACACGAGGAAACTCCTCTTCACCGTGCTCTTTTTTCCACCATTTTCGAAAGATATCGATGACAGTCCGTTTCCCGTCAGGATCCGAGACTGTACTGACGACACCACGTTGTTTGTTCAAGAGAAAATAACAGAGAGGTTCACTCCCACTTATTTTTTTCCCATTCACGACGATCGTATCCACATCTGGATCAGCCAAGATACCCATTTCTTTGACTGTCTTGCCATTGAGTTGGACATTGCCATGAGCGATGAGCTCTTCGGCTTTTCTCCTTGAGGCAATTCCTGCGTGGGCGATGATGGTTTGTAGGCGTTGTTGCATATTACATTTTTTCTGGAACTTGAATGCCCAATATTTCTAGCCCAAGGGTTAATGTTTTAGCAGTTGCTTGAGTGAGTCTGAGGCGCAAGGCGGTCTCTTCTCCGGCGTCAAGAATGTTATCTTTGTTATAAAAAGCGTTGTAGGCTTGCGCTAGTTCATACAAATAGGTGCAGACATAGTGAGGCGCATACTCGGAGGCAGCTGTATTGATGCACTCACCAAATTTTTGCAGTTTAGATGCGAGAAGGCGCTCACTTTCATCAAAAGCTCTGGGTTTGGCTTCTTGAATTGCTCCTGCCTTGTCCAAGACGCTTTGAGCGCGGACTGCGGTGTATTGGATATATGGGCCAGAATTTCCTTGCATGTTGAGTACTTCGTCCCAATCAAAAATGACATCCAAGTGAGCACTGCGTTTCAAGTCGCTCCATTTCAGGGCTCCAATTCCTACTTTTCTTGCAGTTTGTTGATCATGATTTCCAAACAACGTTGCTCGACCGACCGCTTCATCAATAACATCTTCTAGCCAAATGACAGTCCCTTTTCGTGTACTCATCTTCCCTTGTTTGAGACGGAAAAATCCGTGTCCCACGTGAACGCGTTGGCCTGGTTTGTACCACCTGAGCATATACTCGAGTTCAAATAATTGTTTAAAGTAGAGTGATTGTTCAGCACCCACTTCATTCACGATCGTAATATCACTTCCGTAGTGTTGTAGTCTGAATTTATCAGTGGCAAGGTCGCGAGTGGCGTACAGCGTGGCTCCATCTTTTTTCAAGATCATCAGAGGAGGATATTTTTCATCTGGAAATTCCACGATTTGTGCACCCTCTTTTCCTTCATGCAGCAATCCTTTTTGGCGTAGTTCATCAATGACGGGTTGCATCTTATCTTCAAAAAATGATTCTCCGTATCCTCTTCCGTTGTTTTCAAACTTTTCTGTGTCGATGCCGAGCTCTTTGTAAATGCGGTTAAATTCTTGCCATGACCAGTTGATACACTGTTGCCAAAGTTCGCGAGCTTCTTGATCTCCGTCTTCAAGTTTTTTGAACCAGGCACGTCCTTTCTCCTCAAGTGAGAGATCGTGCTCTGCTTCTTGATGAAATTTAATGTATAAATTGACAAGGACATCAACAGGCTTTTGAGCAGTTGTGATTTTTTCAAAATCTTCTGGCCATTCTTTGATCGCAGCAATCAGTTTCCCAAACTGGGTTCCCCAGTCACCCAGATGGTTATCACGGTGGACTTCCCACCCCTGGACTTCAAAAAGATTTGCCAGCGCATCTCCGATGATCGTGGAACGCAAATGGCCGACGGTAAACGGTTTGGCAATGTTGGGAGAAGAGTACTCCACAATGATTTTCTTCCCTTTCCCAGACTGAGCAATTGTTGAGGCAGCGTCTGTTGCGATTGCCAACGTCTGTTCGACAAGCGTTGCATCAGAGAGATAAAAATTGATAAACCCTGATCCTGCCACCTCTACTTTTGACAAAAAAGGTGGAAGTTGTGAGTTCATTATGTCTACCATTTGGTGTGCAAGTCCTTGGGGTGTGCTTTCTCGTACTGCCTGTTGGTGAAGGAATATCCCTTGTGTATCCGTTTTTATTCGTTTAAAACATTGCAAAGCAATATTGGTGCTATAGTCGCCAAACTGTGGTTGCTCATCGACTTGAACTTCAATAGTTTGGCCATCAATAAATGGCTCTAAAGATTTTTGAATGAATGCTTTTATTCGTTCTTTCATAGATGTTTCTATCATAGTGGTTTCCTCTCAAAATACAAAACGCCCCTCGAATATTTATATAAATACTCAAGGGGCGATTCGATATCCAAACCGCGGTACCACCCTTCTTTGATCTCTTGTGCCAAGCGTGTCGTGCTTGAACCGTCAGGATTTTGCCTGCTCCGTCTGATTGTACAGATCCGTAGATCGCGACTCTACGTATGGATTACCTATAGTATACACCATATTCACCTGCTTGCATGAGGAAACACTCACTGTAATAATGGCGCTATGCGCAAATCTATTCTCATTTTTGTCCTCGTTATTCTTGCTATTTTAACGGGTGCATACGCCTTTTGGAGCAAAAATGCTGGGCTTCATACGCAGCTGGCCCAAGGGTTGTCGGTGACGCCTTCTCCTACCCCAACTCGCACGAATACATTTGTTGACTACGTTGGTGAGAATTTTCTTTTTTTTACTAATGGTCAACTGTATGAGTTTACCTTGCCTACTCTCTCTGTACATCAAGTCCTGAGCACGGATAAACATGCTTCGTCCAAGTTACCAACGGTTCGTCCTACATGGTCAAATGATGGAAAGACACTCGCTCTTATGACTGACCCGAACACTATTTCCATCCTCGACTATGACAGTGGCAACAATATTGCAGTACTCCATCCCAACGCTGCGTTTGATACGTCAAAAATGATCACAATGACTTTTTCTCCAGATGGAAATGATATTGCAGTGGTTACGACACTTGATGATCATGCGGATGTTCGTCTCTTTTCTATTGCTGATAAAAAAGAAGTATACGAACATGCGGATTGTGGGTCGATTGGATTTTGGCTGAAAGGTCCAAATGAATTTGTGACGACCTGTTCTTTGAACGGAAAAGTAACAATTATCGGTATTCTTCCAGGCTCTTCTGCGCAGGTAAAACCAATCAGGGCAGATCAATTTCAGTTGCTGAGTGCGTATGATGATAATTCTATTGTTGTAAAACAAGGAACAACTCTTGGAAAAGTAACTCTGTCGGGAATTTTTTCACCTATTCCTGCTTCGCAACTTTCTGCATTTTCTTCCATAGATGCTATTGCACATCCCGAAATGGCACTTGCTGCCAAATTGCAAAACGCCCTTCACACCGATCCAATTGACGATTTGGTCGTCGCCAGTGATGGACAATCAGTGCTTTTTCATACGCAAAAAGGAATTTGGGTGGAAGATATCCGCATGAGAGAACAACCCTACTTTCTCATTCAGGGTTCGCTGCCTTCAATTCGACCGTAATCTTGAGGAAGTCTATATTATCTCTCTTTTGTAGGTGGCAAGCAAGAATTGAAAAAAACTCAACCGCGATCTATAAGAGTTGTATATGAGTGGTGTAAGGATTGAGACACTTGAAGATATTGCTCGGATCCCCATTCGCTCAGAACGTCTTTTTGCTGTCGCAATGCTGTGTTCAGGTGAGTTTGATGTTTTTTGGAGACCTGGTGAGTTGCAGGGGGCCGGCCATGTCACGAGTCCAGATTTTTATCTTCAAGAAGCAGAGAATCCCAATGGTGGCGTGTACGTGGAAGTAACAGAAACCCTACTTAAAAATTTTGGTGAACGGAAAAAAAGGCAACGCCGAACGCTTCAAAATTCGGGAGAAGTATTTTGGATTGTGGATCGTTTGGAGTTAGAACAGCGGTTAGGGATGACGATAGAACAAGCCGATCTTTGGTTTTGGGACCAAATAGCCAGAAGAACAGTTGAAGAACTAGTTCATCATGAACAGCTTGATCAAGAAGAAGAACTGGAACCCGAGCGAAGACTCCTTGGAGTTCACTACGCGAAGGGATGGAATAATCGTAGGGCTCGTTGTTAGTTTACCTCTCCCGAATCTAACAGATCTAAACCTTTTAGTTCTGGAATTGCAGACGACCCTGCCAACCCTTGAATACTTCCAAAGATGTGAGCCGTGCTCATGTACAGTCGTTTGACGTGTGCTTCGCGCTGTTTCCAGGATTTTTCAAAGGCGACACGTTCTCGTTGTACCTGTTCGCTCATTTCAGAAAACACTTCCACAAGTGCTTCAATTTGTTGGCGAAATTCGTGTCCGGTGATGTATTCATAGAGTAAATCTGCTTTTTCTCCTCGGTGGAGAGAAACTGCTTTTTGATACCCTACATCGAGGAGTGTTTTGCGTAGCAACATTGCCAAAGGAATAAATAATGCGAATGAACATACCCACACGCCATCATGATGGACGATTCCCTTCCAAGCGTCATCAATATAGGCAGCAGTGACGAGGGCGGGGATATCTGCTTTTTCATTGCGTAGATCTTCTTTCAGTTTTCCAATCCATTTTTCCTCGAAACGCTTGGTTTGTTTACTCTCCCAGAGGATTGTTCCGCATGTCACTCCACGAGGACTTCTGACGATTTGGCGGATATCTGCTCCATGTACTCCTTTCCCGATTGGTTCGATTGTGTCGGTAGGGAAA
Organism: Candidatus Cerribacteria bacterium 'Amazon FNV 2010 28 9'; assembly: GCA_003176165.1. Classification (GTDB taxonomy): domain Bacteria; phylum Patescibacteriota; class Microgenomatia; order UBA1400; family UBA12028; genus PSRQ01. The sequence continues at coordinate 2,361 of PSRQ01000035.1, read as the reverse complement.
CTTGAACGCAATAGTTCTTCCAATTCTAATTCAATGACTTCACCTTGAGTCTGTTGGGAACCTTGTTCGGCTTTCCGTTTTGCGTCATCAAGTGATTTTTTCAAATCGGCAATGATTTTTTCTTTTTCCAAATCTTTGACACGCTGTTGTTCACTCATCTGCTGCTCAATCGTTTGGCGAATTTTTCCACGTTCTTCATCGAGTTGACGCTGTTTTTCGAGCTCAAACGCTTTTTTATCATCTTCCAGTTTATTCATGAGGCGGCGAATCTCAAGCTCGTTTTTGCGCGCTTCTTCAAGTTGCTTCTCTTTTTGGATATTTTGTTCTTCTAACAGCTTCAATTGTTGTTCTACTTTTTGTTGAGCTTGAGCATGGAGTTCTTTAGCCAACCGTTCTTCCTGAGTTTTCAATTGCACTTTTCCCTGCATTTCAAGTTCTTTTTCTTTTTGTAGGATTTTTTCCTTAAATTCCCGTTCAAGAGTTTCACTCACTTGATGAGTTAGTGCTTCTTCGATGGCGATTTCTTGATGGCAATGAGGGCAGATGAGCGTGGATGGGGGCATGTTCACTCCTTATTCGTGAAAGTTACGGGTTCTACTATAGCGCAGTCTTTTTTACTTTGCACGATGCAATTTAATCTTTCGATTTGAAGTAAAAACCGACAATGAAACCCAAAGGTGAACCAATAGCAAGGAGATAATCTTTAGCAACATCGGTAGAAATCTTTGTTATTGCCGTGGCGACGAGAAGAAAAATGATGATGACAAAATACCCGAGAATAAAATAAATTGCGATGCGACTCCTGGTGTCTTCTCTCTTTTCTGCAGTTTTAATACCTGATTGCTCTGAAAGGGAAACATCGTCAAGCGTTTGTTTTGCGGCTTTTCCCATGGTTAGAGTTTCTTGATATCTACTTCGAGTTTTTCGGTTGTCTTATCAATAATGATTTTTCCATTTTTTGATAGATCTAATATCTTCAGTCCTTTTGCTACAACATCTCCAAGTCGCTCTTGGGGAACCCCAAACTCTTGTGCAAGTTCTTGGAGTTTGGCAAGTGCTCCATTGGTAAATGTGAGGACAAATTTATCTGGAGTCTCTTTTGCGGAAGAACGGGAGGGATCACTCATGCCCCAAATATAGCAGTAAGAGAGGGATTAATCAACGGAAATGCTTTCTTTATGTGGCTCCGTGGCACTTCTTATATTTTTTTCCACTTCCACACGGGCACAAATCGTTGCGTCCGACTTTGGGAATGGCAATTCCTGGTTTTGCCACTTTGGGAGCGTCTTTGGCACTGGCCAAAGCAGCAGCCAAGTCACTGGTTGAGCCTTTTGTAGATGTAGGTGTCTTTTTTTGTTGGGCGGCGTTGGCAAAAGCCGTAGAGAATGCGTTCGGATTCTTTTTCTCCTCTTTCATCTCGCTTTCCAATGTCACCTCTTTGTGTTGTTCTTTGATGTTGCCTGAAAATTGCACCGTCGGCTGTTGAAGTGTTGTCGCATGCATACGGAAGATCTTGCTTGCGACATTTTGATCAATGGTGGCAATCAGTTGTTCAAACATTTCATAGGCTTCTTTTTTGTATGCAGCAGTACTCGCCTGTTTGTCTCCCCGAAGCCAAATGCCATCACGCAAGTTGTCCATGGCATCAAGATGATCCATCCAGAGTTCATCCATCGTTTGAAGCATCGTAAAACTTTCGATTTCGCGCATCACTTCGTTGCCCACCATTTCTTCACGCTGTTTATATGTGGTTTTCGCAATACCTTGCAATGTCGTGATGATGGCATCCACATCTTTTTGAGCCAAGAGCTGCGTGCGAAGTTCTTTTTGTGAATCATCATCAAATGGAATGATGGTGATAAATTCTTTGACAATTGCGTCGATTTCGTCGTGCGTAAACCCTTCGGGAGCTCGAGCAGCAACGATTGAAGCGATTTGTTCATCAATCAGTGATAACACTTGATGTTTGAGTGTAAGGTCTGTCTCTTTTTGTTCTTCTTTTTTCTTTGCTTTCACGCCTTTTTTTGTTGTTTTTTCAACAATCTTTGTTTGAGGCTCTCGCTTGGGTTCCATTCTTTCCAAAATACTACGACGGCGTTTGTAAATGACCTCGCGCTGTTTGTTCATGACGTCATCAAGTTCGACCAAACGTTTGCGTTGATCAAAGAAAAAGCCTTCGACTTTGATTTGCGCTTGTTCGATGGCTTTACCGACCATCTTCGCATCGATGGGTTGGTTTTCGTCCATCTTCATGAATGTCATGAGTTTGGCGATTTGATCCCCGCCAAAAATGCGCATGATTTCATCTTCCAGTGAGACAAAGAAACGAGAAGATCCCGGGTCACCTTGACGTCCAGCACG
>PSRQ01000040.1 GCA_003176165.1 Candidatus Cerribacteria bacterium 'Amazon FNV 2010 28 9' | reverse complement strand
AGTGCATCTAACAAATTATCGACTTCATTTGATCCTAACGTAAAGTCTACAGAGCCGGTCCAGTGTACTGGTTTTTCATTTTCAGCTGTAGCACTTTTGTCAGTAATATCGAAATCATAACCACCCTTCATAAGGGTAAAACCAACATGTCCTCCAATAATTTGTGTTCCGAAAGCTTCGATAGTTGGCATAAGAAGTTCCTTTCACAAAAATAATAAACGATATCCAGGAAAAAATGAAAGAGATTTCTCCACTGCCAAGATTACTTGGCGCGGTCGAAATGACACGCTCTATTGATCCGTACTTACGCCGCTCAAAATCTGATCGCGAGTGGCGTTGACCTGGAGTTTGGGTTGCTCTTTTGGGCTCGGCGTGGGAGAAGGTAAAACAGCTGTTTGCGAATTGCACGATGCTGCTGGTGCGGTGCCTGGCAAGAAATACTCGGTGTACGCGCCACAACTCTCTCCGCAGGATGGCTGTCCAGTTCCCGGACAGATCGACTCCGTCACCAGACCATCCGGAACAGGGAAGTGGTTGGGATGATTGTTGTCCAGCATCAACTGCATAATTTTGTTCCACATCGGACTTGCGCCCGTGACGCCGGAGGCGATGTTGCTCATTGGTTCGTTGTTGTTGTTGCCCACCCATGTGGAAACGAGACGGTTGGTGGTGTAGCCAAACGTCCAGTTGTCGCGCAAACTATTGGTCGTTCCCGTTTTGACTGCAACTTCTTGATTTGGAATGAATAACACAGAGTGTGTGCCAAAGGCTTTGGCGCGTGCATTGTTGTCGGACAATATATTGGTGATTTGATAGGCGATGCGTGGATCCAAGACATTGGTCCCGTTGCACACTCCGTCCGAATCACTACACGGATTGTGATACAACACTTCGCCACTGGGTGTACGCACATCCAAAATGGGGTTTAAATCGACGCGCATTCCTTGATTGGGAAAAACTCCATAGGCTGTAGCCATATCGGTCATGAGGACTTCGCCGCTCCCAAGTGTTAAGGAAAGCCCAAACCGCGATGTATCATCCCAAGTGCTGATACCCATCGCCTGTGCTTGATTGATAAATGCGCTCAAACCAATCGTTGCTTCTGTTTTAACTGCTGGGACATTGTGTGAAGAGGCGAGTGCCGTGCGTAGTTCTTCTTTCCCATGAAATGTCCCATCGTAATTTTTGGGTGCATATGGTGGCCCCCCTGGAAATGTGTAGACAATGGGTGAATCGTCCAAAATGGTTGCGGGGGTGAAGCCGCGATCAAGGGCAGCAGAGTACATGAGTGGCTTGATACTACTCCCTGGCTGGCGGGGACGAAGTGTTACGTTGACTTGACCGTTGTTTTTAGTATCAAAATAGTTTTGACTGCCTACCATTGCCAAGATTGCGCCAGTGTTGGGATTGGTGACAAGTGCTGCTCCGTTGCTTACTCTGTACCCATGTAGACTTGCGACTTCGTCATGCACGATTTGTTCCACGTGCTCTTGGAGTGGTAAATCAAGTGATGTGGTAACCTCCAGTCCTCCTTGCGATACGAGGCCTTCACCAAATTCTTTGACGAGGAGGTCTTTGATATACATTACAAAGTGCGGAGCTTTAATGTCATCTCCGGGTTTAGCGAACGTGAGCGTTTCACCCTCGGCTTCGCTTGCTTGAATCGGAGTGATTTTTTTATCTTCGACCATACGGCGCAACACTTCGTGCTGGCGTTCGATCGCCAGATCTATGCCGTTGCCGTTGGGAGAGTAGGCGCTGGGAGCAGCAGGAAGACCAGCCAGAAATGTAGCCTGTGCAAGCGATAAATCTTTCGCATGAATGCCAAAGTATTCTTCGCTCGCTTCTTCCACACCGTACACAGTGCCACCATACGGGACTTCATTGATGTACATTTGTAAAATCTCATTTTTCGACAGCGTTTGTTCAACTTGAATGGCGAGAATGAGTTCTTTGATTTTGCGTGTCACCGTTTTTTCGGGAGTCAGCAGCGTGTTTTTTACGAGCTGCTGTGTGATGGTGGAGCCACCTTGGACATCTTGGTGAAGAAGTGTGTTACGTAGTGCCCGTAGAATTCCAGCAATATCAAACCCATGATGGGTATAAAACTCTTTGTCTTCGATTGAGATCGTAGCGTCCAGGAAATATTGTGGGACATCGGAGAGTGTGACGAGGCTGCGGTTTTGATTTTTATATATTTTGTAGAGTAAATTGTGATTGCGATCATAAATTTTGGTCGTGACCTGCGCGTGGTGGTTGACCAGATCCGTCGGAGTAGGAAGGTCTTTTAAGATTTTTTCATAGAAAACATACCCACCACCCAGAGCAAAAGCCGCAAAAGTGAAAAGGAAGATTGAACATACAAGTGCATGGCGTACCAAAAATCCGCGAGGACGTAGATCTTTGGGAATTATTTTTGAGGGCTGTTTCTTCTTACGTTTATTCTGAAAGAGATTTCTCCACGGAGTCTGTCCTGAGCGAAGTTGAATGGGTCGAAATGACAAGCGTTGCGTACCTTTTGATTTTTTCTTTTTAGCTCTCTTTGAGAATTGAAAATTGAGAATTGAAAATTTTTTGCTTGCTTGTTGGATAACGATAGCTATTTGCTTGGGAATTGAGGTAATTGATCGAACCAATGTATATATACCGTATGCTACAAACAAAAAAACCGTCCAATAGAGCGGTTTTCCTAAGGATGCGAACACATTTTTTGTGCGTGGTATCGCGATTTTTTTCTTCTTCATTGCCGCGAGTATACCAGCGAGAAGTGCGTCTTTAAAAGGGGGAGTTTTGTGTGCATGTGGTAAGAAAACAATAAAAGGTGTATATACTAAAAGTACTTTTCTCTACTAGAGCAGTTCCGCTCACAAAAAAAGAGAAAAGAGGAGAGAGAGCTCATGAAGTTTGTGGTGAATTGGGGGGGAATAGTCAGGTTGTTGTTGGTAGGGATTGTGGTCGGGCTTGTAGGATCTGTCGTGGCGCTTGGCGTCATGCAGTACTGGAGTATCGGACCCATCGTCCTACCCTCGCTCGTAACGTTTGGTGCGATCTCCCTTCTGCTTTACCTGCGTGAACCAGCAGTGCTCCAGCCCTTTACAGTTTGGACGCTTATGCTTGGAACCGGATTAGCGGTAGGATTGCTCCCTCAAGCGTTGGGTATAAACGGCCTGATTGCGTCGCTTGTAGTCATTGTATGGCTATCGGCAACTGATGCGTATGTCGTGGTTGGGCGTATTGTGCGCCCACCTTCGAAATAACCCAATTACTCAGTGTAGCGCGGCCAGCAATGACCGCGCTCTTTTTTTTACTATTGTAATTTCTCCTGAATTTCGTTCCACAACTCATGTGTTTGTCCCTCAAATCCAAGTGCCCAAATAGCAATCCCTCCCAAATGTGCATCGCGGACGAGGTCAAGTTTGTATCCGATCGATTGCGTATCATCGTAGTAGATTTGTTGTTGCACGCCATTTTTGGTGTAGAGAATGTAGGGGGAGAGTGAGGTTTGATCAAAAAAACGAGTGGCCTTTCCAGTTGATAGCAATTCTTGAATCTGTTCATACGTCACCGTTTTCCCCGATTGAGGTAGTGTAAAGTTGACGATATCTGTTCCATCGACTCCCCATTGGTATCCGTAAAAAGGAATGCCAAGGAGAATCTTTTGTGGAGGGATGGCGTCGGTAATGCCTTTCAGTCCTGACATAATATTTTTCCCCCATGCCGTTTCGCTATTTCCGTAGAGGGGAGCGTTCGCCCCTGATTGAGTTGAACCTTTGCGATGGTAGTCGTAGGCCATGACGACTGCGCGATCAATATACGGAGCCACAAGGTTGGGTGCGGTCAGTCGCTCATGTTCGCCACTGTCACTCAACATTGCGATGGACAGTTGAAATGCGCTGTTTTGTTTTTTTACTCCTGCGTACACAGTGTGGAGTATGGAGGAAAATGCTTGCTGCATTGCAGGGGTGGGTGTGCGTACATACTCGATATCAAGATCTGCCCCATCAATTGGATATTGTGTCATGAGATGGCCTAGGTCTGTTAACAGTGTGTTCCCTGCATTTGAATTGCTCACAAACTGTTCAATACCATCTTGATCCATCATTGTGAGCGTCAATTCGATATGTTTTCCTGTTTGCTTGAGTGTCGAGAGTTCGCCTTTTGCAACTGAGCGAGCTCCTGGGTCAGTATCCTGCGCTGGATCGATGATATGTCCATCGGGTTGGATTGGGAGTGAGAAAAAAGAAATGGTGGTGAGCTGCGAGGGCAACTGAGCAGAGCTTGCGGTCCAGTAAGGAAGGAAACCATACACTTGATAGGTAGATGTTGGGAGTGGCGTTGGTTGGTCTGTCAGCGAGAGCAGGGGAGCGATGAGGGGAAGGGATTTTTGCGGACGAAAAAAGACAAAAAATATGATGACGAGAAAAATGACGGGCAGAAGCAAAAGAAGTTTTTTCATTACAAATAGATTAGCGTAGGTTACTGTTTCACAGGTGTTGTAGTGTTAATATGCGGCTCAAAAATGTTGACGTTGTAGGATTCGTACTGTGTGTGGCCTTTGTCATCCACGGGACGAGTACAATCCAAGCAGAAATTTTGTGTAAATGGATCAGAGACAAGTATATGTGTCTGAGCTTGTAAATTAGGAACGTTTGTTCCAGGAGCAGGAGGCACGCCCGTGGTTGGATCAACAAAGATCGCTTGTGGTGAATTTTCTATCGTGGTGGGTTGTGTCCCGTTCCAGAAAAATTCACTGCGGGTTTGACAGGGAGATGCAGGATTGGGAAGCAAGCCGGTGACGACGCAAATATTGGCATTGACGATGTCACTTGGTTGATCCGGCCAGGTTGGTTTTTGATTTTTCAAGACAAAGCGCATGATGTCATTCCAAATGGGTGCTGCTCCTGTTATTCCGGAGACCAGAGCTTGGTTCATCGGTGTGTTGTCATTGTTGCCTACCCACACTGCAGTTAAGAAATGTGGCGTGTACCCAATCGTCCAGTTGTCACGGATATCGTTGGTCGTTCCTGTTTTCACAGATACGACTTGGCCAGGAACGACGAGTGCAGAATTGGGGCCAAACTCCGCTTCACGGGAGCCATTGTCAAGCAAGATATGTGAAATGAGATACGTGGGAGCACGGTGGAGGACGCGCTGTACTTCTGTGTTTGGATTGACTTGTGAAACAGGTACTGGATCACCGTTGCCTGCTGTTAATTCATCGACTTGAGTACTTGTTTCGTCGGGGTTGTACGATTGATACACTTTCCCCGTGTAATCTTCGACGCGTAAAATTGGCTGCAAATTGACACGCACTCCTTCGTTGGCGAGCACCCCATAGGCTGTGGCCATATCCGTCATTGTCACTTCGCCTCCGCCCAGTGTAAGCGAAAGACCATAGTGAGATGGATCGCTCCATGTACTGATGCCCATTGCAGAAGCGGTCGCCATAAACGTTTGCAACGAATTAACAGCAAGTGTTTTGACTGCCGGTATATTTAATGAATTACCGAGAGCAAATCGTTCTTGAATCGCGCCATGAAATGCACCGTCGTAGTTGACGGGGCAGTATGGAGCTTGGCCTGTGACATTAAAGCACGTGGGAATATCCAGCATCATGCTTGCGGGTGTGAGTTTTTTTGTTTCAAACGCAGTGACGTAATTGAGCGGTTTGATACTACTTCCGGGTTGGCGATCACGAATGGTGACATTAACTTGTCCGTCGTGCGTCGCATCAAAATAGTTTTGACTGCCGACCATTGCCAAAATCTCACCTGTTTTGGGATCGGTGACAAGAGCTGCGGCATTCCCAATACGATAGTTTTTCAGTTTTTTGAGCTCCGCAGAAATCGATGCTTCTGCTTGTTCTTGAATATTCAAATCGAGCGTCGTGTAGACACGTAAACCGCCGCGCTCGATCAATTGATCCGAGTACTCATTTTCTAGAATATCTTTCACGTAGAAAACAAAGTGGGGAGCTTTGATATTGATAGCGTCGGTGGCAAATTTGAGTGGTTGTTGCATGGCTTGATTTGCTTGATCTTGCGTGATGAACTTTGAGTCGACCATACGCGCCAAGACTTCTTTTTGACGGCGAACGGCTTGGTCAGGATGGGAGCCAAATGGAGAGTAAGTCGTGGGCGAAGCAGGAAGTCCTGCAAGGAGAGCTGCTTCTGCAAGTGTTAAATCTTTGGCATCTTTGCCAAAGTATGTATGTGCGGCAGCTTCAATTCCCCATGCTGTCCCACCATACGGGATATTATTTACATACATTTCCAAAATGTCATTTTTTGAATACAGCGTCTCCGTTGCCACAGTTAGCAGGGCCTCTTTAATTTTACGTGTGATCGTTCGCTGCGATGTCAAAAGCGAAGTCTTCACCAGTTGCTGTGTGATGGTGGAACCACCTTGGAGGCTTTGATGAAAAAATGTATTTCCAAGAGCGCGGATCATGCCTAAGAAGTCAAATCCATGGTGTTGGTAAAAATTTTTGTCTTCGATTGCGATCGATGCTTGATAGACATAGGGAGGCAAGTCTGAAAGTTTAATTGGTGTGCGGTTACGATCTGCATAGATTTCGTAGAGCAGTGTGCCATTGCGATCAAAAATTTTCGTAGAGACTGGAAAACTCTGACTCTTCAATTTAGTTGGAGAAGGGATATCTTTGAAAAATTCGTATCCGCCAAAAACAAGAAGCGCAATGAGCATACCAACGATGAAAATGCTGACACGTTTATGTGTTCCAATCCAACGTTTCAGTCGTGCAAAATGACCACTGATGCGTTGACGGAGAGTAGGAGATGAAGCGCGCGATGCTTTCACATGATATATTGTACCAGTTTTCAGAGCGTTTTCATTTGCCTTTTTTCTCAAGAGCTTCTAGTATAGAGTCATGGCACTTTCCCATTGTCTTTTTACGGGTGTCCCGACGGCGACCTCTTGGACGCAAAGCTACGTGCACGCGCACGATGAAGTATGCTTCTGTGTCATCGTGCATACAGAAGGTGAAGAGGCAGCCACAAAGGGAAAGCACATCATTGAAGTTCTTATTTCGCTCACACAAGCGCAAAACTTGACGCATGACTCTTTTCTTCATCTATTTGATTCCTATACGGATGAATCCGTATCATTTGTATCCGGATTGTGTGAAGGGAAGGATCTCACCATTTTTACGAAAGGTACTGTTGGGGTGTGGTTGTCGCGTGAGACATCCAAAGGAATGGTCACGTTGGGGAATGGCAAAGGACAGTATATCCAAGGAAAAATAAACGATGGTGATCTGTATATTTTTG
>PSRQ01000047.1 GCA_003176165.1 Candidatus Cerribacteria bacterium 'Amazon FNV 2010 28 9' | reverse complement strand
AACAATAATACTGAAAAAATAGTCAATTATTTACTATCAACGTATCCGCATAAAAAGTGGGTAATCGATGCCGGTGCCTTGCAAATGCTCGATCCGACATTATTGAATACCAACTGTATTATTACTCCGCATGAAGTGGAGCTGGAGAGACTCCTCTCTTCTGTCATCCCTGTAAAGGCGCGAGCCGCTGGCACAGCGGAGAGCAGCATTGTGCGGGATCTTGATTGGAAGCAAGAGCAACTTTTAGAAACTGGAACAACAGTGTTACTTAAGGGTCATAAAGATCATGTGTTTAATCGTGAGCAAGATCTCTGGATCGATGGTGGCAACCCCGGTATGACAAAGGGAGGGACAGGTGATGCGCTCGCAGGGCTAGTTGCAGGATTGTACGCCTTTACTAATGATTCATTTGCGGCAGCAGTTGTTGGAAGTTATGTGAACAAACAAGCAGGCGATCATCTCTACAATCAAGTTGGACCGTTTTTCAAAACGACACAATTAGTTCAGGAAATTCCTAAGGTGCTGAAAGAGCTTTTGTATTGAGCAACTTCTCCACTGTCCCGCTAAAGTGGGAGGCGGTCGAAATGGCAAACGGGGGAGCTATTTCTTTTTCTCTTCTTCCTCGTCAGAAAGTAAATGCTGAATTTTCCCCAACTGGTATGTAATAAAAACAGCGATAATCGTGATTGTTGTTGCATAAATAAGCTGGGCGATGAGTCCTGATCCCTTACTGACATACGGTGTGATGTATGTCGTGATGAAATTTTTAATGAGATCATTCCATGCGAGCGCAGCGACGAGGGAAAAGCCTCCAGTCGCGAGAACCAACAATTGTTTGACAATCGCGCGCGAAAGTTGCGTGGCTTCGTGACGTGGGTGAAGAGAGAACATAGTCTCATTGTAGCACTGCTGTTTTTTCTTTATATAAATGAGTGAAAAGGAGGGGGTCCTGAATAGTCGAGAGTGCTCCGTCGGCTGACGGATCGGCTTTCAGGACAATGCCGCCTGCGGCAGGCATTGCTTTTTCCGCAGGTTGTGCAAGAATGAGGTGAGATGTATAGCCCCAACTATAAAATTACCAATAATTTGCTCAAATACATCGGTCGCATCGAGGCGTGCAAAGAAGTGATTGCCAATGCGCCGCTCGTGCCTGCGTGGGAATCGAAATTTCGCGATGATGCACGATCGCGCACGATTCATCACGGGACGCACTTGGAAGGCAATGATTTGACGATGGAGCAGGCACAACTCATCATTCATTCTCCGGGAACCACAGTACAAGCAGCCTCAGAATCATCTGGGGTGACGGCTCGTGATCACGATATTCAGGAAGTCATCAACTATCGCAATGTCTTAAATTGGATTGATGATTGGGGTTCTCTCTCAAATAGGCAAGTTCAGTACAGCGATCACATGCTCAAAGAGCTCCACACGCTGACGACGCAGCGTATCTTGCCTCCCGAACAAGTTGGGAATTATCGCACTGTGCAAGTGGTGGTGCGTAGTGTCACTGATGGATCTGTTGCTTTTCGTCCGCCAGCGGCTGCACAGATTCCTACTCTCATTTCCGATCTCATCACATGGTTAAATTCTCCACAAAATCGTGATGTCCATAGCGTCATTCGCGCCGGGATCGCACACTATGAACTTGTACGGATTCATCCCTTCATCGAGGGCAACGGGCGCACTTCTCGTGCGTTTGCGTTACTTCTTCTGTACGCAGAAGGATATGACATCAAAAAACTGTTTAGTTTAGAAGAGTATTTTGATCGAGACATCGATGGATATTACCGTGCACTGTTGTCCGTGCAGCAGTCAAATGAGCTAGATATGACGTATTGGTTGGAGTATTTTTGTTTTGGACTTGCGATTGAGCTCGATCGTATGAAGCAAAAGGTACTCAAACTCAGTCAAGATGCGAAATTGAAACACTCCCTTGGTGGGGTGCAGATTGCGCTCTCGGAGCGTGAGATCGCGATTTTGGAGTTACTCCAAGAAAAACGCTACGCTACGACATCAGAAATCAATAAAATCCTGCCGATGGTGTCTCCGGATACTATTTTGCGCGATTTGAAGGATATGCTCAAAAAAGGCCTCCTCAAGAAGGAGGGGGTTACGAAGGGTGTTGTCTACTTCCTCAAGGAAAAGTAGTTTTCAGAGTCTTTTCCAGGTCTCCTTTTCTTACCAATTTCACTTGACTTTTTGATAATGTTATCCTATAATATCTTTATTGTCCTTTTAATATCTCCCCATATCCGGGGAGGAGGGTACAAAAGTGGCTGAAACTGAATCCGTTGGAACTGCTTCGCATGAGATCTTGAATAATAAGGATTATGCGACGCGGATGGCCAACGATGCCATCGCCATGAAGCTCACTGTTACAGGTGGGCAAGCTCAAGAACAGGCAATGGGCGCAACTGACAGTAAGTGGGTGGTGGAAGTTACCGGCCCCATGAACGTTGTCAAAACCTGGTACGATAAGTGGGATAACCACATCGAGCGCCAGACCCGTTGGTAATACCTTGGGTCCAGCCCGTGAATCATATTTGGTTCACGGGTTTTTTTTGGATTGACACATACATCCCAGATAATAAGATGATCGTATCGTCCAGTTCTATCCCGCCATTGCGGCGGGGAGGATATCAACGTGGCACAAAACAGTGCAAAAATTACGGTCCCCTCGAAAGTAACGTGCTTGGAGATGATCGAGGATGCAAAATCCAAAGGGTTGACCGTGATCAGTTCAACGGAAGAGCAAAGAGGTAGGTGGACAGTCATTGTTGAAGGTGATCTGGCGACTCGCATTAATTGGTGTGACAAGTGGTCGGTCTATCGTCCGGTCACTCGTCGATACGGTTGGTAGCATGTGTGCCCGTAAGCTTATTTTGGTTTACGGGCATTTTTTATGCGCTTCACTATTTGGTATACTACCATCTTCGTTCGTGTCCCCTAAGGAGAAAAGCAACGTGGACGAACGTATAGCTGAAATGATGGTGAAGAGATTGGTGACACATCAAGCCGCTCTACGGTTTCGGTTTGTGTCAACTGATCAAGCCTTGGACGCGCTCAGTGAGGCATTGGAAGTGTTTCATTTCCAGATTCTTTGGGATGATTTAGCCAAACCTGGTGAGCATGCCGGCATAGTGACAGGAAATATCGTAACTATTGCTGTTTGGCTGGAACATTGGGGAAACATTCTGCGATCGGATATCACCGCATGGTGTGTGTATCCCTCCCAAGAAAAGAAGACGCTCGCTTGTCATAATGGAGAATTGCGCGGTTTAGAGGTGATTGGCCCTTTAACTGATCTTTCGCTCCAAATGCAGGGAGATCTTCACTCTATCGGCAGTTGGTTACTTTTTTCTGCCGAGATGTACGTGGAGCTATCCTAAATCTTGTCCCGCGAATCAAATTGGTTCGCGGGATTTTTTATATCCCACATGATAAAATATAGGTATGGTTTTGTTTCACTTGTATCCAAAGGAGGATATACAGAGTGGAAAAACAAATGATTCTCGAGGACTTGCCCCGGCTTCAACAAGGGGAAGGAGCGGCCCTCTTGACGTTTCAGAGTGTGGTGAAAGCTGATAATGCCTGTAAGAGGGCTGAAAAATTTGCACGCCTCATTGTGTCAGGGAATGCGCCGGCCGTTTCTGACCAATTGACGCAATGGCAAGTGTTTACTATTGGTCATCCAGATGATGTTTTCACCTGGATTGATACCTGGAAAAATTGGCTGAGCAAACCGGCAAAAGCTTGGTTGGTGTTTAGCCAAGACCAATTTGAACTGGCTACCCAAGCGGTCACGGATGGAAAAAATCGGGGATTGGTCGCTAGTGCGACGAGTATTGGGAAAAATCCCTTACGATCGCTAGTGAGTATGACTGGTGACGCGAACACAATCCTGCGTTGGCTCATCAAGTGGCATGTCCACGAATAGGAGTTGGCCCGTGGATCAATTGATTCACGGGCTTTTTTGCACTTTTTCTCTGGAGTGGTAAAATATATCCTTCGCAAGTTTCCCAAGTATCCACAAGGAGGATCATCATGGGAACTCAGAATACAATAACCAATCTGGAGGTTGTTCCTCCTGTCGTCAATACGGTTGTTGGAATTGAAAATGCGCAAACAATGTCTGCCGCGGTCGAAAAAGTCGGCCCGGTTGGATTTAGCGCTTCCGTGGAATTCGTGAGTGCCGAGGTAGCAAACGCTGCCGCATCTGTAGCGGGCGCTATGGGGTTGGCTGTTTTGTACAAACCGGCTAACCAGGTTGGCCCTCACTGGTCTCCGAACAATGAGGTGGTTGTCCGCGGAGAGTTTGACCTTGTATTTGGGTGGCTTGAGGCACATTGCCCGACCACACCCGAAGTCAAGTAACTCATTTCTTCGCTTTGTTTGTCCCGTTGTTTTACAGCGGGACTTTTTTTATCTTCACGCACCTGCTAGCATGCAGGCATGACGATCTCTTCTTTTTCCAAAGTCTTAGAAACAATTGAACAAACCACGCTGCGCAATCAAATCACGCAGGAATTGGCAAAACTCTTCAATGAGTTAGACAAAGATGAAATAGAGCCCGCATGTTGGCTCCTACTTGGGCGCATTGTTCCGCCTTACGAGGGAATTGAGTTTCAATTTGCAGAAAAAATGATGATACGGGCGATTGCGGAAGCCCTTCAAATTGCACCTGAAAAGGTTACAAGAGAATATAAAAAAGAGGGTGATCTTGCAAAAGTCGCGCAATCGCAATTTTCAATTTCTAATTTACAATTTTCAAGACAACATCATTCTGTAGAAGATGTATATGCTAAATTAAAACAATTAGCACTAGAAAACGGGGAGGGAAGTCAAGAACGGAAAATTGCTATTGTTGTTGAACTTTTAAAACAACTAGATCCAGTGTCTGTTAAGTTTGTGGTGCGCATCATTCTCACAAAATTACGGCTTGGATTTTCTGACATGACGATTCTTGATGCGCTTTCGTGGTCGGTACAGGGCGATAAAAGCGATCGACCCCTCTTGGAAGAGGCATATCAAAATAAACATGATATTGGAAAGTTGGCAAAGCAATACATAGGGTTAAAAATGAAGGGTAAAGGGTCAAGTGAACTATTGAAAGAGTTTACGGTGGAGCTAGGAATTCCCATTCAGCCGGCACTGTGTCAGCGTCTGAAAACTGCCCAAGAAATGATCGATAAAATGGGAAAAATTGTTGCAGAAAGTAAGTATGATGGGACACGAGTGCAAATACATATAAAAAATTCAAAATTCAAAATTCAAAATTCAAAAGAATGGAAAGTAAGAACCTTCACGCGCAGCTTAGAAGAATCGAGTAATCAGTTTCCAGAACTTTCTGAAGCGATTACACATTTTGGTCATCATGATATCATCCTCGATTGCGAAGCCGTTGGTTTTGATCCAAAGACGGGGAAATTATTAGCTTTTCAAGAAACGATTCAGCGTAAACGCAAACATGGGGTTGAGGAAATGTCTCAAAAAATTCCTCTACGCTTTTTTGTGTTTGATGTGTTGTACAAAGATGGGAAGAGTTTATTGAGTATCCCGCTAGCTGAACGCAAGAAAAATCTGCATGATTTGTTTGAAGAACTCCATACAAACACAAAGGAAACAATCTTTGTTGAGTCAGCTTTTATCGTGACGGAGTCTGCAGATGAGTTGCGGACTTTTCATACACAGCAATTGGCCAATGGGTTGGAAGGAGCCGTCATCAAACAGTATGAAAGTGTGTATCAACCAGGGCGTAAGGGATGGAGCTGGGTGAAGTTTAAAGAAGAAGAAGGGACTGCAGCCAAGCTTTCGGACACGATTGATGCCGTGGTGATGGGGTATTGGTATGGAAAGGGCAAGCGCAACCAATTTGGGATTGGCGCATTCCTCATTGGAATCCAAGGGAAAAATGAGGAAATTTTAACTCTATCCAAAGTAGGAACAGGACTTTCCGATGAACAGTGGAAGGAATTAAAAGGGCGGTGCGAAAAAGAGGTTTCTGCCTCTCAGCCCAAGCAATACCTGGTGGATAAGCTGCTTATCCCAGATGTGTGGGTGTCTCCAGCGATCGTGGTTGAAGTAGCTGGAGACGAGTTGACCAAATCTCCAAACCATAGCGCGGGCCTAGCTTTACGTTTTCCACGTCTGGTGAAGTTTCGTGATGATAAATCAGTAAAGGATATAACCACCCAAAAGGAGCTCTCTTCGATCCGTTAGGTACTTGACTGAAGTGTGGAACAAGAAAAAAGGTATAATACTCCCATGCGCATTGTTTTTTTTACCGAAACATTTGCTCCTGCAGTCAATGGAGTCGTGACCACACTTATTTTGTATGCCAACGAGTTGGTGGCGCGCGGTCATCACGTTCTCATCATTGCCCCTGATCACGGAGATTTCTCTAAAAACGCATGGGGAATTGACTCGCGCGTGCAATTATTTTTGATTCCCTCTTTTGACGGGAAAGTGTATCCCAACTTCCGTATTGGAATTCCTACATTAAAATTGCATCGCATTGTTAAACAATTTCATCCTGATATTGTTCACAGTTTGAGTCCGTTAGTTTTGGGACTTCAAGCCATTATCATCGCAAAGCGTTCACATATTCCTATTGTGACGTCATACTTAACTAACTATACCGACGAAGAATCTCTCAAGGCTTTAAAGCAATTTCCACGAACTTTGCTCAAGCAAGCGCAAAAAAATGTTGGTTCTGTACTGAAGTGGTATTTGAATATGCATGATGCGATTCATGTTCCCTCTCTTGATACCCAACATGATATTGAAAAATGGGGACTGTTCCACCCGATTCATATCATTCACTCTCCTATTTTGTGTGATGAATTAGCGAAAGGGAAAAAATCGGGTGAAAAATTACGTAAAGAGTTAGGAATTGAACATGCTGTCTTATTTGCAGGTCGTCTTTCTGGAGAAAAAAACATTGAACTGGCACTCCGTGCGTTTGCTGTAGCGCATGAAAAAATTCCCACTCTAAAATGTGTGCTCATTGGCAATGGGCCTGAGAGGGAGAAATTGTGGAAATTAGCAGGAGGGCTTGGAATATCACCTTGGATAGTATGGGTAGGAGAAGTGGCACACAAAGAACTTATGCAGCGAGGGTACTATTACTTGGGAGATGTCTTTTTGACTCTTTCTGAATTTGAAACTCAAGGAATGTCTACGGTCGAAGCCATGGCATGCGGATTGGATGTCGTGGGTGCAAACGCGCGTGGGACGAAAGAAATCTTGGATGGCGTAGGTGGAGGAGTAGATCCATACAAAACGCAGGTCGTAGCACAGTGCATTGTGGAAAAAATACGACAAAAGCACGCTTCAAAGGAGCTTGTTCATCGTGCACAAGAGTATGATGTCTTGCGGTGCGTTGATCTTCTCGAAGAGATGTACTCGTCTCTTCTTTCTTCCAAAGTTATCTAGGAAAAGCTACAATTAACCCATGTATTTTATCGTTGGTCTGGGGAACCCAGGTCCCGAATATGAACGTACTCGCCATAATGTAGGATTTATGGCACTTGATGCGTTAGCGCAACGTTTTGGCGTGTCTTTTCACTTTGCTCAGAAATGGAATGGTGAAGTCGCCAAAATCCCCAATGGATTTCTAATCAAACCACACACATATATGAACGAGAGTGGTGTGTGTGTGCAAAAAGTAATTCATTTTTATGATCACTCCTCCTTAATCCTCCCCTCGAAAAGGGGAGGAAATTTGGAATTGCGTAATGTATTTGTGTTTCATGATGATTTAGATATGAAAGTCGGCACACACAAATTTATTTTTGGAAAAGGGCCGAAGGTCCATAATGGTGTCAATTCAATTCGAGAGCATTTGGGGACTGATCAGTTTTGGTATGTGCGATTTGGAATTGATGGCCGAGATCCAGGGACACGCATTGAGCCGCAAACGTATGTGTTGTCACCGTTTACATCAGACGAGCAACCATTGATGAAAAAAGCGATCGTTGCAGAAGTTGAGAAAGTGTATCAGATACTGAAGTGACAAAAGAATATGCCTCATTTTTTACGCCACAGCCAACTCCGTTATGATTTATTTCCACCGCATTTGCGACTGATGTTTTTTGGATCACTCCTGCGCACACTCGCTGATTTATTTGTCGGAACATTTGCTCCTCTTTTTTTGTTTGGGATAGGGAAAAATTTACCTCTTTTTGCACCTCTTCACCTCACTCCATTTGTCGCAGGTATGATGCTGATCGCACTTTACTATGGAGCGCAGAGGCTGAGTATTTTGCTTCTTTCTTTTCCAGTAGCGCAGGTCATTGCACGGATAGGGTATGTATGGTCAATGGTGGTGGGACTTCTGTGTTTAACTGTCGTTTTTGTTTCCTATCACTTTGCAAGCGCTGACCCTCGATTTTTAATTCCTGCTTTTTTGGGAGGTGCGTTGGATCTTCTCTTTTTTTGGACGACGCATGATGCTGTATTTGCGCGTGAAGTGAATGTCAAACAGATCGGTCGTGGAGTTGGCGCGCTTGCATTTTTGACACAGATGTTACAAATTGCGGCCCCCGCAGTCGCGGGGATTCTCATTGTGACATTTGGATTTACCGCTGTCTTTTTGATTGGGATTGCGTGTGCTCTTTTAGCATGCATTCCATTTTTGCTGCTTCCTCGCTTTGCGATGCCATCCGTTCCAACGCCAAATGATTTTTTCAAGCAATTCAAAGATCCACTCTTTCGCCAATTTAGTATCGGGGTCGTTGGTAAATACATGGATACGATTGCAGTGTTACTCTGGCCCGTCTATATTCTCGTAATTGTGGGGCAAATTGATCGAGTTGGGTTTTTCTTCTCGCTGGTTTTATTTTCAACACTTATTCTTACCTATATCGCCGGTTGGTATGTCGATCACAAACGAAAAGGCAAAGCTTTTTATGTGAGTGGGGTTTTTGTTTCTTGTGCGTGGATCCTGCGTCTCTTTGCACAAAATGTGTTCGCACTGTTTGGAATCGAGATGATGGACAAACTGGCATCTAGTTTCTATTCACCATGTTTTGATGCATACATGTGCGAACGATCAAAGGGAAAAAGAGTATACTCATTTTATTTTTATCGTGAAGTTATTTTTTCAATTGTTGCAGTGTTCTTGTGGAGTGGAATTATTGGATTATTTTTACTTCCCGTTGGATGGGCTGCGATCTTTCTCTTTGGTGCGGTGGGTGTATTGTTGAGCCTAGCAATTGAGCGACGTGCGTAAGTTAGCGGTTAGGATTTAGAGCATAGGGAACAGTGGAAATTCGAAGATGATATCATTGAAGTATGGGAAACGACGATCAATCTTCACCACAACAAGGACTTTTTTCACTTTCGGATCTGATAAAAAAGCGAGCTAACGCAGACATCAATAAATATGTCTCGCGCGAGTTTCAAGATTATGGATATCGCCTCGCAATGGAACTAGACGATGAAGCGCACAAATCCCTGTATATAAAAATGGCAAAAACGGTTGATCGTAAAATCTTGGAGCAAGCCCGTACGTTTGTGATTGATGCCAATGCGCTGTCGAAAGCACGACTATTTATGTGGAAAGTGAAAGAATTGCGTGGTAAAGTGAAAACGAAGTAAAGGGAATATGTATGAAAGAACAAACGACAACAAATTATCGAATTATTGCGGATCCCGACGAGATACAACAACTTCGAGATGACAAAAAAATTCATAGTTGGTTATGTGGTCCTGATAGTGAGGATCATGTTGAATTTGTTTTAAATTGGAATGGCGTGAACTATATGTTCACTGCGACTCAAGAGCAGATCGATCAAATTCAAGCAGAAAATGTACCAAGGGCTGAGGCACTTCTTGTTTTAGCGTTTACTTTTATGAGGTTCAATAACGCTATATACAACGCCCTTCATAACATATAGCTTGATGCTATACTGGGTGGATGAGTAAACGAGCGGTCATTCTTTTAGCATATCTATTGTATTTTTGTAGCGTAGCCTTTGTTTCAAAATTATTTCTTCCTCTTCTTGTTAGTTCCGCTTCTTTTACGGCATGGCTGACGCTCTTTTTTCTGTTTGCAGGAGGAATGGTTGGCATTTTGCTTCCCAAAGTTGTTATCGTGGCCACGCAAGTGCTTTCAGTAGGTTCTTTCACGATGAAATCAGTGTCCCGCTTTTTTCAACTCATGATGAAGAATGAGTCATCGATTCTTCAGTCCGATACCACTCACGCT
Organism: Candidatus Cerribacteria bacterium 'Amazon FNV 2010 28 9'; assembly: GCA_003176165.1. Lineage (GTDB taxonomy): Bacteria > Patescibacteriota > Microgenomatia > UBA1400 > UBA12028 > PSRQ01. The sequence continues at coordinate 5,850 of PSRQ01000047.1, read as the reverse complement.
GCCTCGATCGTGTATAGTTATCCGTGCGCATTGGTTGTGCTCATCGGAGGGTTTTATGTCATTAGTTCATCCACGTTGGTATTTGGAAAAGCTGCCGTACTTGGGTGTGCATTGCGTTATGTGGTAGAACTCCTTGAGAGTTGGCAAGAAGGGACAATGAAACAAAAATGGTTACGTGTGTTTCCAGTGAACTTAACAACCCAAGAATTACACATTGCTGTCATTGTTTTACTTCTCGCATTTGGTGTGTTTGGAATATTTGGGTTAAAGATATAAACACCGGTGGGAGTCTCGAAACGTTTGAATTGTTTCTTGGACAAGGATTAACACGAAAGCTTTTGATGATCCTCGCCTTCGCGAGGATGACAGAACCGACATGATATCTTTTTTTTCTTTTTTTCATCTGTATGGACTTCTTATTGGATTGGGAGTAGTCGTTGGCTACATGATTGTGGAGCGGCAATCACGTTATTTTGAGATTGATCCACAATGGATGGATAGATTGTTTTTCTTTGTAGCAATCCCAACTCTTATTGGTGCGCGCGTCTATCATCTCATCACTGATTGGCAGTTGTACACGCATGCCTCTTTTATTGACTTGATTGCTGTTTGGCGAGGAGGACTTGGTTTTTTGGGAGCAATTGGTGGTGGTTTAGTAGGGTTACTCTTTTTTGTTTTTTTTACACATAAAGAAATTTCCCGTACTGAAAAAGAAATTTTCAATCCGTCAGCTGACGGACAATTTTCAATTTCCAAACGGATATCAAAAGTCACTTTTTTATTTACAATTCTTGATCTCTTATCATTTGGTATTCCGATTGCGCAAGCAATTGGCAGGCTTGGAAATTATGTGAATGGAGAGTTGTATGGATTGCCGACCACATTACCTTGGGGAATTATGATCAATGGACAACGATACCATCCGTTGTTTGCGTATGAAGCGATACTCAATGTGGTGCTATTCTTTTGCTTATTGAGATTGTCAAGGGGTTCGTTGAAGTCTTCCACCCCACCTAGCCTCCCCTCCACGAGGGGAGGAAATTCTCGTGGGTTGTTAGCCCTAGGGAAAGGACAATATTTTTCATTGTATTTGTTTGGATATGGACTCATTCGGTTTTGGTTGGAGTATTTGCGCATTGATACAGCGCGGATGAACGGTGTGCTTGGAATGATTTCCATTGCGCAATGGGTATGTGTCGGATTGATGATTGGTGGGCTTACGCTCTTTTGGATACGCAGACATGCACCACGCAAAGAATGGGATTGGAGCTTAGAATAGAGAGTAGAACGTAGACAATAACGAGTAGAGTATGAATAAAAAAAACGGCATTATTTTTTTTGTTGGCCTTTTGTTCATTTTGGGTTTGTTGTTTGTACAGAAATTTCTACTCACTACTCGCTATACCCTAACCACTATTACTATTGGTTCGCTGACCCTTCATGTTGAAATCGCCAAAACCCCTGATGCAATGACGAAAGGGTTGGGAGATCGCAACAGTATTGGCAGTGATGGAATGCTTTTTATCCTTCCTTCTCGCCAAGTTCCGTATTTTTGGATGAAAGATATGCGCTTTGGACTTGATTTTGTATGGATTGATGACGGGAAAGTAGCAGCCCTGACTCCTGATGCTCCCGCAGAACCAGGGGTAAGTGATGCACAATTGAAAATTTATTCACCCAAGACAGCGATGACGCAAGTCTTGGAAATAAATGAAGGAGATATTGCAAAGTGGGGAATAAAAATGGGTGACCAAGTGAATATTCAATAAAATTATAATAAAGGTATTGACTCTTTATACTCCCGTGGAGTATATATAGAGAACGATGAAGTCCGATGATGTTGCAAAAAAATTACGTCGCCTCCAAGGGCAAATTGCCGGTATCATCAAGATGTATGATGAAGATCGGTCATGTCTTGAGATCATCCAACAAGTAGCTGCAGCGCGCAGTGCCTTGTCATCTGTAGGGCGTGATATCCTGACTGGTGAAGCGTGCAAGTGCGCAAGTGTGAAACCGGGTGAAGATTTTGATAAGATTTTAAAGAGTTTACTAGAATTAACATAATTTTTGAAAGGAATCATATGTCCGATACGACAAAAGTAACTGCCGTTCATATTACTGATGATCAATTTGATGAACAGGTGCTCAAATCCAACATTCCTGTTCTGGTTGATTTTTTTGCTGTGTGGTGTGGTCCATGCAAGATGGCGGCTCCCATTCTTGATGAGTTGGCTGATACCTACAAAGGAAAAGTCAAAATTGTCAAAATCGACGTGGATCAAAGTGAGCTTGCAGGAAAGTATGGTGTGATGAGTATCCCCACTGTTGTGGTGTTCAAGGATGGCAAGGAAGTTGAAGAAGCTCCACAGAAGCCACTGCGCAAAGTCGGATTTGGTGGCAGGGATGGGTATGAAGAGATGATAAAGAAAGTGACCTCATGATTATGAGGTCATCCCGAGCGAAGTCGAGGGATCTATCCAAGCGTAGCGAGTAGAGCTTTCATTTGTATGTCCAACAAAGAGCGATTATTTCAGTTTTTTTCATCACATCCATTGATGGTCATCTCAACCGTTGATGCAAATGGCAAACCGCAATCGGCTGTGGTTGGATTTGGGCAGACAGAAAAATTAGAACTCTTTTTTGGAACATCCAATACGACGCGTAAGTACAAAAATTTGAATGCCAATTCACATGTGGCTGCAGTGATTGGGTGGGAAGAGGCAACCGTGCAATATGAGGGCGAGGCGCGGGAGCTAGTTCCTGGTGAAGAGTTGGAGCAGTATAAGGAAGCGTATTACACGAAAAGCCCAAGTTCTCGCCAATTTGGAGAATTGCCTGATGAACGTTTTTTTCTCATTACTCCGAAATGGATTCGGTACACGGATGTGAAGACACATGAGGTATTTGAAATAACACTATGACTATAGTGAATGCAGTTCCAGAAGATTTTGGGGAACTTGTTTCTATATACGAGCGCGAAGGATTGGTGGACGAAGTTAGTCTTGTTGGAAAAGATGCGAGAAAAGAGTTTGCAGAAATTGGCACAAAACGAATCATTTGGTTAGCAAAAGATGAGGGAATAACAGTGGGTTCTATTCAGCTGGTATTGGACTCTGAGAAAAAAGATTTGGCAAATGGAATGAATAGAGCAATGATTCATCATTTGCGGGTGAGTTATTCACATCATGGCAAAAGGATTGGATCAAAGTTATATAAAACAGCAGAGCAGAAAGCAAAAGAATTGGGCGTAAAAACTCTTACATTAGAGGTTGAAAAGTCCAATACAAAGGCGAAAGAAATATACGAGCATTGGGGTTTTGTGTATGTAGGGGAAGGGGAAGATCCGAATGAAGTTGTAATGGAAAAGAGATTACACATATAACGAAAGGGATTTCTCGACTTCGCTCGAAATGACAAATGTATGAATGAAATTCACAACACAATTATCATTGGTTCAGGTCCAGCGGGATGGACTGCTGCGATCTATTTGGCCCGCGCAGGACTGTCTCCGCTAGTGCTCGCGGGTGAACAAAACGGTGGCCAGCTCATGCTGACGACCGTGATCGAAAATTTCCCCGGATTCCCAGAAGGAGTGGATGGTCCCACACTCATGATGAATATGAGGGCGCAGGCGCAAAAATTTGGTACGCAGATCATAGATAAAACAGTCACAAAAATGGATGTGACAGCACAGCCATTCAAGGTTTGGGTTGGTGAACAAACCTATGAAGCACAAAGCATCTTGATTGCAACGGGAGCGGAATCTGTGTGGTTGGGTGCTAAAGGTGAAAGTGAGTTTATAGGACGTGGAGTCAGTACATGTGCTGTGTGCGATGCCGCCTTTTTCAAAGGAAAGACGACGTTTGTGGTGGGTGGTGGTGATGCCGCAATGGAAGATGCGCTCGCACTGACGAAGTTTGCGAAAAGTGTCACCCTCATTCACCGTCGTGACAGTTTCAAAGCCTCAAAAATCATGCAAGAACGAGTGCTCAACAATCCTTCAGTTCACGTTATGTGGAATAGTGCTGTGAGCGAGATAAAAGGAAGTGAGCATGTTACCTCTATCGTGGTCGAAGATGTGAATACACATACGACACAAGAGCTACCTGCAGATGGTGTGTTCGTAGCCATTGGTCATAAACCAAGCTCTAGTTTCTGTGCTGGGGCAATTGCCCTGGATGACAAAGGATTCATTTTGACCCGACTTGGATTTGAAAAGGCAAGTGTAGAACTCGCTTCGTCTCATATTGAAGAGAGCACCTTTGTCGCGTATCCAACGCACACATCGGTCGAAGGTGTATTTGCGGCAGGAGATTGTGTTGACTTTCGCTACAAACAAGCAATTACAGCTTCGGGGTTTGGATGTATGGCCGCACTTGATATCGAAAAATGGTTGGAAGAGAAAAGTTCAGTGTGATGGTGTTTGTGATGTACATCCCTTTTGACTTTACATTTTCTATTTGTTAAGCTGCAAAACATAGTCAGTTGAAGGAATATATTTCTATGCCAAAAAAGAAAACAAAAGGTGCTGCCGTCACTTCACAATCAGAACAAGGAGTTTCCATGAAACAAGTATCTGTCCCAACATCTCCAAAAGAAATTTTGGGAGTTTTCTTTTCTCATCTAGGAACGATTCTTCTCATCATTGCAGCATTCTTAGTGGGATCCTTGTGGACTGAAGTACGGTATTTAAAAGCAGGTGTGAATACAACTGCTACGACAGCGACGACAACAACCACACAACAGCAAGCAGCCGCGGCTCCAGCAACCCCAACCGTTACTTTAGATCAAATTAAAGCTCTTTTTACAAAAGATCATCTTACCTTTGGTGATGCAAATCGCAAAGCTCTTTTTGTAGAAATATCAGATCCAAGTTGCCCATATTGCCATGCGGCTGGTGGTGTAGACCCAGAATTGAATAAGCAAATGGGAGCGCAGTTTACGTTGACCAAAGACGGAGGAACATACATTGCTCCTGTTCCAGAAATGCGTAAACTTGTCGATGCAGGTCAAGCAAGTTTTGTGTGGATCTACTATCCAGGGCACGGAAATGGTCAACGTGCGACAGAAGCTCTCTATTGTGCCAACGAAAAAGGGAAGTTTTGGCCAGTACATGACTTACTCATGAGTAATGCTGGATACAACTTGCTTAATAACGTGGTACAAAATGACAAAACAAAAGATGGTCAATTGGTTGATTTCTTAAAGAGTGCTGTTGATCCCAATTTCTTGAGCTCATGTCTCTCAAGTGGACGGTATGACAGTAAGTTGACCAGTGATACTAACTTGGCAACTCAACTTGGTGTTCAAGGAACTCCAGGGTTTTTCATCAACACCACGAACTATGCAGGTGCATATTCATGGAATGATATGAAGTCAACTGTTGATGCTGCGCTGAAGTAAAAAACAAAAAAATAAAGAAGGAGTTGGGAAGCCTATGATTCCTTCCTAACTCCTTCTTGTTTGTTGCCAAAACGAGTATAATATCTTCATGTTGAAATCACTGTTGGCGTGTTTTGTAATTTTTGCCATAGCGATCTCTCTTCCCATCGTAGCCTATGCGCAAGCACCTGCCGATGTTCTCTTTTCTCACCCCGTTTCCACTCCAACAACCAATTTTTCGTTGATCCTTCCATCTCCCGCTCCAACTGACGGAACAATAGATACGCAAAACACGCCGTCGTCAGTATTGACACAATTTGTAGAGTCAGTTCCATCACCAGAGCTAAAACCTTGGACAGTACTACAGTACATCATTCACCAAGCAGTAAATAAAGGGATGAGTGCAGATCTCATCGTGTTTGTGCTCATGTTTCCACTCGTCGCCAGTATTGTGGCTGTTGCCCGCCA
>PSRQ01000034.1 GCA_003176165.1 Candidatus Cerribacteria bacterium 'Amazon FNV 2010 28 9' | reverse complement strand
CAATCCCAAAAAATTTTGGCGAGAATAAACGTACCGACCAAAACGATGAAGGCTGTGCCTAGTTCGATGAGCATAGCCATCAACATGATGAGGAACCGACGAATAATGGACCGTACACGATTGCGTGGCTCGAGTCCCTGTACCTGGATCATTTCTTTTTCCTTTTCTTGAACCGATTGTTAAGCTCCGCGGTAAGGAGGGAAGCGGAGTGCTTCTTTTCCTTAGGAGTATCTCTATTATATCAAATATAGGATAAAAGTCCTAGGCAGAGGGTAAAGAAAAGGGGAGCGTAAATTGTACGCTCCCCACGGTTTACAGTTGGATACCGACAAGATCAGCAAGTATTTCAAGGCACTCGTTGATTTTTTCAACGTTTGTGGAAAATGATTCGAGTACCCGATCAAATTCGTTATTAGCTTTTTGACCCACTGTATCAAGATCTTGTGTAAGGTCCTCTTCATGAAGGCCTAGTAGCACAACCGAAAAAATGTTCGAAAGTAGGAGGCTAGTTTCTGTTTGTAGTATCTTTTCTAACTCTTTCCCCTGGTCATCGATCACTTGTTCAAGTTGTAAGATCGCTGCAAGGATGTCAATTTTGATACCCGCCTGAGCTGTTGCGGCCTGTCTGATCTTGGTGATGTTGTCCCTTTGAGCCTGTTGTTGCTTCAAAAGGTTATCTGTTGTCTGCGTTTCCAAGGAAACACATCCTTTCTCTAGCGTTTTGAGCTGGATAGAGCTCGCACGCTTAAAACGATGTAAGAATTATACGATACGGGGAAGAATAGTTCAATAACTATAGGTTGTGTTGAAGATGTGCCGATGGTGGGAGTCGAACCCACATGCTTTTTGGGCACACGATTTTGAGTCGTGCATGTCTGCCATTCCATCACATCGGCAAATTGCCCACCTGGGCAACAAGAAGCCAATTTTATCATATTTCTCTCCACAATTGTGGAGAGAACATCTGGTACGTTGGATGACGGACCAGATAAGAGAGGCTAGAGGGGCAGGAAAGATTACTGGAATTGATGTAATGCTTCTTTGATGGTTTCAATAACTCCGTCTAGGTTTTGTGTAATATCGCTGTTCCAAAACCGCAGCACTTGTATTCCTTTGGAATTTAAATATTCTGTACGTTCTTGGTCATATTTTTTGGCTTCATCAGTGTTATGTTGTCCTCCATCTACCTCGATCGCAAGTTTTGCCGCCGCACAATAGAAATCAAGATAGTATGGATACATTGGTTTTTGACGAACGAAGTGGTAAAAAGGGAATATATTTCGATCACGCAACATAGTCCACATCCTACATTCAAAAAGGTTCATCCTCTGTCGGAGAAGTCGCGCACGCTTAGTTGCAAAGGGCTTTTGGTTCATTTTCAAGGTCTCTTTTATCGAGTTGTCTAAGCCTCTCTTATCACGCCCCGCCATTGCGGAGGCTTGATGTTCTCCCCAACAGATTGGGGAGAATTTATTAGTGGAAAACGACGATGAGGCCAATGACCACAAATTGTGGAGCCAGGCCCAAGAGCATGTTGGGTGTGGAGTGATGAAAAGCTCCATGGAAGTCATTAAACGGTTTGAGCCACCAGGGATTGTATTTGAAAAAATTGCGCGGTGCTTCCACAAAATCAGGAAGAAGCCCCACAAACATACCCCAATATGCGCTCCATTGGATACCTGTTTTCCCGACTTGAAAAAGTGCAATGACCGCAATAATGGTCAGCGCCATATCTACAAGTTCGAGCAGGATTGCATCTCGTTTTTTGCGGGATCCATTCGATAATCCTGTGCCAACATCCCAGTGCAAAATCCAATCTTCGATGTAGTGAGAGGCGAGGATAAGCGGAATAGCGACGAAAGGATTGGGAATTTTGGTGGCGATAAATGCACCTGTTAATCCATGCGAAAGTGACAACATAGGCCTCAATTGTACATTGGATACAAACACATTGTCCACTTCTAGGGTATAATAAGAGAATGACACCTACATATTCCAACCTTTTTCCCAAATTTATTGCTCTCAAGAGTATTTCGACTGATCCACAGTTCCACTCTGATATTGAGAAAACAGCTACGTGGCTTGGTGAACAATTTCACAAGCATGGGTTTGAATACAAGATTGTGAAGGGATATGAAAACCCAATTGTATTAGCTACGTATACCGTCAATCCTCAAGCACAAACGGTTCTCATTTATGGACACTATGATGTCCAACCGGCTCAAAAAGAGGATGGATGGGACAGCGATCCATTTACCGTGACGGAGCGTGAAGGACGATTATTTGCACGTGGAGCAGTAGACAATAAAGGACAAATTCTTATTCACATGTCGACGGTATTTGATTTGATCATTGAAGGGAAGTTACGATACAACGTCATCTTTTTGATCGAGGGCAACGAAGAAACAGGAAGTCCGAGGTTAAGCGATTTCATCCGCGATCACCAAGATGTATTGAAAAAAGCTGATTTTGCCCTCATTTCTGATGGGGAAACAACTGGTGGACACCCAACACTTGATGTTGGGTTCCGTGGGGTTATCAACCTTCAAATAACATTGACAACATCGGATCGTGAACTCCACTCGGGACTGTTTGGTGGTGTCGTGCCCAATGCCGCACAAGAACTAAGTGGTCTGTTAGGGCGGCTTGTTGATAACAAGCATGAAGTAACAATTCCAGGGTTTTATGATGACGCAAAACCGATTGATGCAGAGTTGCGCAAGGAGACACAAGCGTTTCCGATTCCGCAGGAAGAAATGCTCTCATTGTCGGGGTGTTCAACACTATTTGTTGAGCCTCAAGCCAATTTCTTTACCAAAAATGGATTGTTGCCAACACTTGAAATTACTGGGATTACAACAGGATACGCAGGAGAAGGGTTTAAAAATAGTATTCCAAGTGTAGCCGTTGCCAAGATCAATATTCGTACAGCCCCCAAGCAGGATCCATGGAAACAGTGTGAAACAATTGTTAGTTATATTCGCTCTCAAATTCCTTCATACGCAAAAATTGAGATCATTCAAGACCAAATCAGCAGTGGAATTCTTTTGAATCACATCCATGAATACTTCATGCGTGCGAAGACAATCATGAAAGACGTGTATGGGAAAGCTCCAGTGCTGAAGTTGTGTGGGGCCACACTTCCAATCGCCAATGACTTTGACAAGATTCTACACATTCCCCAAATTTATGCCTCTATTGGGAATGAAGATTGTAAGATGCATGCCGCCAACGAAAATTACTCGCTTGAGTTTCTAAACAAGGGATTGGAATTTAGTAGAGCGTTTTTGCAAAAGGAATAACTATGGAAGTACTTTTCCGAGAGGAACGACAGCGGATGGAAACGCTTGATGCGTTACAAAAAGCATATCAAGAATATTATGCGTACCGATCGCAAACAAAGCGTCATGATGATCAGATGATCAAACCACTGGTTCGCAAAATCCTTGAACTCGAAAAGACATTAAAAGAGAAATACGATCAGCCGTATGTTTTGTCTGAATTAAGGTGGAAAGATGAATCAAGAGAAGGAAAAGAAGCTCAGGAGCGGTGGGAGGAAGCGATGCCACTGATAGCTACACTGCAAGCCTTATCACTAAAGGGAGAGATTGGTACGCGAGCATATAGAGATACAGCTCGGCGTTTGGATGAGATGGGTGTACGATTTGGTTGTCTGTTTTCGGATCATCAGTCGGCTGCTGTGATTGAAGGAAATGTGGAAGATGTTCATGAGAACATTCGGGAAATTGCGCGCGCTCATAGAGAGAGGGGAGAATCTATCCCCGAGCGTCCTGATGCATCTGGTTACCTTATTCACGTCAACCCTAGCCATGTGTATATGGTGCTCAACAATCCGGAAATTGTATGGACTACGCAATTAGGGGAAATAATGGAATCTGGAGTTCCTCTTCCTTCTGTAGAGCTTGTGAATGTGAATCTAGAATCAATAGCGATTGTTCGGCTTTTAAGTCCTGATCTGCATGTTTTATCTTTACGTAGCACAACAGCAATGAGTAAAATTCAAGAGCTCATGAGTAACAGACTCACGAATCGATTTTAATTATAATTTCCTCGTCCAATATAAAAAATCCTTGAATCCGAAGATTCAAGGATAATCGTAAGGTCTGGATCGATTAGTGCATCAGTTTGCTTGCTCTTTTCCAAAAGTTACATACCTTGGACATTTGTCCCCACACAGTTACTCCTTTTGTGGGAGCGACCGCGTAGTTTATGCCTTCTTGCTGGGCAATGAAAGCGAGCAAGTTTTGCATCCCCGGATCCGTGGTTTCGAAAAACATTTCGTGTCCTTTATGGACTCCCTTAACGAAGTCTAGATTATATGTCGAAGAACTGAGCAGATCAAGAGTGGTGAAAAAAGCCCGCAAACCAATGGTTTGCGGGCAGACGTGCAAGGTGGATGGATGTGAAAGAAAAAAAATTACCCTTTAGCTGCCTTATTGAGCCAAGCTTGAACTCGCCCAGGATCACCGGTAGCGGTTATCACATTGTCCAAAACTTCGCATTGAAGTTTGAATTTTGCGGCGAGCAAAATGAGTTTGCCTTGTCTTATCAGATCGGTTGTTTCCACTGTTCCGACAGACATGTTTGTCTTGTCCTTCAAATCTACCTTGACGAAGTTTTCTATTGTAAGGAAGATTGTTTTTTTCGTCAATACACTGTTCAATTTCCCAATCCCTACTGGCTATTATCTATGGACTACCAGCGAGCAAACATACTCCCCGGTAGTACTTGCAATTTCATTTTTGGGAGCGTAGAACTGACTGATGACCGATCAATATACTAATGCTAAACGGCAACTGACGGAGGTTGCCTCACTGTTACACCTCTCCGATGAAGTTGTGGCACAACTATCTGTTCCGGATAAGTTGCTCACCGTTTCACTACCCGTTCGCATGGACGATGGAAGTACCAAAGTATTCACTGGATTTCGTAGCCAACACAACAATGCCCGTGGTCCATACAAGGGTGGCATTCGTTTTCATCAAAATGTCAGTGAATCGGAAGTCAAAGCACTGTCCATGTGGATGACATGGAAATGTGCTGTTGCTGATATCCCGTATGGTGGAGGAAAAGGGGGCGTGATCGTTGACCCATCCACATTGTCCGAAAGCGAGTTAGAGAGACTTTCTCGCGCCTTTGCTGCACGAATTGCTGTGGATATAGGCGAAGATGTGGATGTGCCCGCTCCCGATGTGAATACCGATCCCAAAATCATGGCATGGATGATCGATGAATATGCAAAAGTTACAGGAAAGTCTTCGGTAGCCGTGTTTACCGGAAAGCCGATCGAAAAAGGTGGATCAGAAGGGCGTACGGAAGCCACAGGGTATGGGGGAGTGTATGTGCTCAATGCGTTGGTCGCCAAAGAAAAACTAAAACGAAAAAATGTCACCATCGCGATCCAAGGGATTGGCAATGTTGGTTCCTTCTTCGCACTGAAAGCAAAAGAAGAAGGATATACCGTGGTTGCACTTTCGGACTCCAAAGGTGCCATTGTCAACGAAGCGGGGTTGGACCCTCAAGCTGTGCTTGAATATAAAGAAAAAAATCGCACGCTCAAAGGTTTCCCGGGGGCAAAAGAGATCTCCAACGATGAGTTGTTATTGTTAAAAACAACTATTCTTGTCCCTAGTGCCTTGGAAAATGTGATCACAGAAGCCAACGCAGCCAAATTGCAATGCCAGTACATTATCGAGATGGCCAATGGTCCCGTGACACCCGAGGCAGATGCAATTTTGCAAAAAAGAAACATTATTTCTGTTCCTGATGTGTTGGCAAATTCTGGTGGCGTGACTGTTTCCTACTTTGAGTGGGTCCAAAACAAAAAGCAGGAACACTGGAAAAAGGATGATGTGCTCATGAAATTACAAGAAAAAATCACACCTGCGTTT
>PSRQ01000006.1 GCA_003176165.1 Candidatus Cerribacteria bacterium 'Amazon FNV 2010 28 9' | reverse complement strand
GGACTTGATTTGACTGCCGTAAAAATACAAAAAATGGGATACAACCTACGGCAAAACTGCCTGCCAACAATAGGCTTGATGTAAAAAAACGCCTCCAAAAAGAAAATTGAAAGATTACATTCCTGGGAAAAAGCACAAAGAAAAGGGCAAACTCAGTAACAAGCACTGCGTAGATACTCTGGTCCTGAACAAGTCCAAATAGCAATCCATATACCATTCCTAAAACTACTATCACGCGTTTTTTCTGTATCAGCGTAGGAGCGAGCAACGCAGCGGTTAGCGCAATTCCATATCTACTCCATACATCAAATCCAATAAAGCGATAGAGAAAAACGAGAAGCGTCCCGATGAGCACATATCGCACCAAAGAAAAGTCAGTCGCCTTCCATAAACGATGAAGGAGAACACAAAGCGAAAAAGCTGAAAGAGAATCTAAAAGAATTGAAAAGAAAAAGACGGTGTTACTGTAGTAAAAAAGATAACCATATGGATAAAAAACATCTGCATATGGTCGAATCCCTTGCTGAGCTGTCCATCTCCAAAGTTCGAAATTTTGGGCATCAAATCCATAAGAGGGATGGGCCTGCGCATAACGGGCATCAGCTCTGCGCCAAAAAATGATCCCTCCAAAACACAAGAGGAACAGAAGAAAAAATGAAAACAATCGATTTTTTATTATCTTCGTTTTGACCATAGAAACAAGCCGATTGCAACGATAACGGGAATAAGAAAAAGCATCCCAAATAAATATGCTTCAAATGAAAAAGGGTAGCCAAAATATTGGGCATACCCAACTGTACCATCTATGATGGAAGGCGCAATAAAAAGAGTGCGAAGAAAGCGGAAACTAAAACGCACAATCAAAAGCAGTACGACAACAACAGAAACATAGACAACAAAACCATTATGTACCCATTCTTTCCAAGAGAATTTTATTTCTTTCTGTACTGTCTTGTTTATTAACTTTTCTAGAGCAGTAGTACTCTGCTTCCAAGTCCAATTTTTATTCATTTCTACTCGTGCATTTTTTCCAAACTGTTCTCTTTCCTTGGAGTGATCTAACAAATAAGCTATTTTTTCTTCGACTGTGTCACAATCACGAGGAACTAAATAACCTGTCTTTCCCTGTTGAATAGTTTCTGTATACCCACCTTCCTCAATAGCCACAACGGGGATTTCACACGCAGCCGCTTCTAGCGGAACCAAACCAAATGGTTCGTTGCGTGAAAGACAAACGATCACTTTGCATTGATTGTAAAGCCGAACTAATTCACGATCTGTGATCCCTTTGCCTTGGTGATCTCTTTTGGTGACGTGAATTTTCCAATTTGGATGAGCGTGTTCAAGTGAGGCAAGAAGATCATATCCTTCTATGTATTCAGGTGCGCCAATAAATCCAATATCGTATATATTCTCACCACGTATTGGATGAAAAAAATCAGTATCAACTCCAAGGTAGACAACTTGTGAAGACAATCCATACGCGTGAAAAACGTTTTGCTTTGTAAAAAGAGAGTTAACAGCTATTGTGGTCGCGCGATGGATATTATTTGAATCAATCCACTTCCGTATGAATTCATTTCCTTTTTCATACAGAAAACGTACCCCTCGTTGTCTCTGCATGCCTTTCACGGCTTCGTCATATACGAGGCGTAGCGGCTCCTGACAATAATACAATGTTGGAAGCGTTACAAAGCGAAGTAAAAAAGGTGCTTGCGTAAATTGTGACGGATGAACAACGACAATATCATATTTTTTATTATTGATGAGCTCTGCAATATGTTGGTGGTGAGACGACAACTTCCATAACTCAAGCGAGTCTTTATATAGTCGTGTTTTCCAATCATGACCTTTCCATTTTTTTGGGAAAAAAGGAAGATGAAAAGCAACGTGCGCTATTTTTTCTAGCTCTTTATCTTTTTCTTCATTTGTATAGTAAAGATCTACATCATGGCCTCGTCGTACTAATTCTTTTATGTGTTCAAGTACAACGCGCCGAGCGCCTCCAAATTGAAGTTCATGAAAAAAAGCAATGCGGATTTTTTTTCCCTTATGTGAATGTTGAAGAGGAGGCATCACCATAAACGCTATTAATAACGAAACGGAGCCAAGAGTGTACGTACAATAATGCGTAAACGTTGCTGCAGTCGAAGCGATACCGCTTCAAGCGGAACAACAGATTGTGACGATTGTAAAAACCAATTAGCATACTTTTCTGGATCGTTGGCGATAGTTTGAGGAAGTTTAGGGTGATCAATAAATTGAAATGTTAAACCTGTGTGCAAGAAATCTTCACCTCGGCGCATGGCAAGCGTAATATCTTCTGGAGTGTTAAATCGATCATTATTAAATTCCTGGTGAGACCATGCGGTTAATTTTTCTTGGATTGCTTTGACCCCACCTGTAAAGCGGATATGCCATCCACCATCTGCTATCTCCACATCAACTGGAGTGAAACGCGCTATATATGGACTATTGTATGGATATGTCAATAGATCTTTATATCGGAACATGCGTGTTCCGGGCCAAGGACTTTCTTTTCCAAAACTCACGAAATTCAAATAATAAAAACTCATTTCTTGCATAAATGCCTTATGCTTCCCTTTTTTATCTTTATATTCAAGAATTTTTTCTTTACTGGGCAGCTCATCAACACAACCAACCAAAATAGTGTCGTTGGGCTTTGCTTTTTTTAAGCCCCTGATGACCTGAGTAAATTGCCAATTTTCAATAATCCACGGTTGGCAAACATTGGGACAGTCATCGATAACAACATGGATGATTTTCTTTGCGTATTTTTTGAATCGTTTTTTTTGTTCTTTAAAGTAGAGCGGCTTTGGACGATTTGTAAATGTAACCGTTGCTTCTGCAATCACAAAATAATCGACCACGTCCCACAATTCTTGCAGTCGTAACTCTAATAGCTCAAATTCATTGTAAAAATTAAAACAATCGTAAATCATGTTATTTCTTTCGTAAATTTTGAATTGCCACACTACGAATAGTGGGAACATACAATACTGCTTTATCTTTTGATTGCTTCCTCTTTTCCCAAACACGCGTTGCGATTTCAGCACTAAAGTTCCATGAAAGGATGAGAATAAACAGAGGATCTTTTTCTGCCTCCAACATTGCCGGTGAAACAATAGGGATATTTCTCCCTGGAGTGGCATATCCCCATTTTAATGAATTGTCATCGACAATATATGCTATGTTTAACCCAAAAAAATTGAGCATCGTATTCCCTTTTGCAGAAGCACCATATCCAACAACTTTTTTCCCTTGACCATGGAGTTTGTTCACTAGTATCCGCAGTTTCTTTTTATTTGTATCTATACGTTTAGCATAGGCTCTGTATGTTGAAAGTTGTAAAAGCCCCTTCTTTTTTTCATTTTCTATGGAGAGCACAACTTTTGGGCTTTCAGTACGTTGACCTTTTTGTAATACAAAGCGAATGCTTCCTCCATGTATTGATGTCTGAATAATATCAACAATCGTAAAATGCAGTCTTCTGGCTAACACTGCAAACGAGTTGACTAAAAAATACGATAAATGTTCATGGTACACTTGATCGAACTCGTTTTGTTCGACCGTATGCAAACCGTACGGAAATTCGATAATAAGGACTCCATCTTCTTTTAATGAAAGCTTTGCTGCTTTTAAAAACTCATCACTGTCATCTGCATGCGCAAACACATTGGTGGCTGTAATGATGTCGAACTTGCCAATTTTTGCAGCAAGCGTTTGATCCCAATACGCAACCTCAACCGGAATGTTTTTTTCTACGGTTAAGTGGCGCAGATTTTCTGCAGGATCCACACCTATTACGTCAGCTCCCAATGCTCGAAAACACTCCAATTGCGTGCCATCATTGCATGCAATATCAAGCACGCGAGGACGCTTCCCTACTCGTTTGACAGCATCCCTCGCAAGTTCAGCACAATGAGCTTGAAATGTTTTTGTCGTGCCACTCACATAGAGATAGTTTTTATACATTTCATCTGGATCCACAACCACGCTTAACTGACTATTGAAGCAATGCGTGCAAACCATCACAACAAGTGGATAATAGTTTTGCTTCCCCCCTTTATGATACGAATTTGCCAAAGGCTGAACACCTAGGTCAAGGTAAGGGACAAGCTTTTTCTTGCCACAACAGCGGCATGTCGTTTTCTTCTTCATAATTTTTTCACACGTGCTTCCCTATGTGCTTTCGTATAGTATTTTTTCAATCCATCAACAATACTTCCTGGAGTCTCTTGAAAATGAAAATCAAACTGTTGCTCAAACTTATTGGTTGAGATAGAAAAATTATACGATGGTTGGGGAGAGTCAACCACGACAGGCACGTCCATCATTGTCCCAACACGCTGCGCAATTTCACCAATTTGTGTATTAAAGCTTGCGAGATTATAAATACCAGGATGGGTGGGATCCAAAATGATCGAATTCACCACGCGGCAAAGGTCGGCTATTCCAAGGAGGGGTCTATGGATGTGTGGATTTGACACATGAATTTTCCCATACTCTTTGGCATCAAGAAACATTTTGTTGATCATCAAGTCAGTTCGAAGATTTGGGGCATATCCATTAACTGTTCCAAAACGAAGACCATAGTAATTGAGTGATGAAAGACTGGCATATAAATCAATTTCTTTTTTTTGCAAATCATAATATGTGGTGGGTACATATCGATCAAAAGTCTCATCAACAATATTCTCTCCTGTTTTTCCATATATACCCGAGCTACTTGCATAAATAAATGCTTGATCGTCTAATTTATCTAGTAAGCGAACAAATTTTGCGACGTTATTTTCAAATGAAGAATGACGATTATCCTCACACATCGCTACACTACTATGTCCTGCAAGGAGAATGACAACATCAAATGAAGAAAAGAATTTTTTTGGAAGTTCATCGTAATCAATTTTTTGATTTGCGGGATTATTCACATTTCCAAACCATTCAAGGTCAACTGTTTGTATATCTTCTTGTAGATACGATGTTAACGCTGACCCAATATATCCAGTACCACCAAGAATAAGAACTTTTTTCATAATCTCGATTCTCGCTCTATTTCAATCGGTCCAAACCGATGTTCATTTGAGGAATGCAACTCACCATCCAATGACACACGATATCGTAGAGGAGGCTGTTCAACTTGTCTACCCTTCATCTGTAGTAAAAACTGTAGACCATCAAGATAAGTAGAGAACATACTGCCCTGATCTGTTGAAGTAAGAATAATGGCCCTTTTTTGCGAATCCTGATGTATCCACTTCGCGGCAGCCAGATCATCTTGAATACTTGGCAAGAAATATGTGTTTTTGAGCAATACGAAGGTATTCCATATGCATATGCCTACGACAACGAGAAAAATAAATACTTGGATTTTTTTGTGAAATATCACTACAGTATATGAAAAAAGGATAGAGAGAAGAGGTAAAAACGAAGGGAAATATGCTTCACTTGGATCTCCATGAATAACTAATCCAACAAAGAGAAAGAATATTGCGAAGAGTGTATAGAAAAGAAGTGTTGGAATTTTTTTTCTCTTTATATATGTCCCTACCCCAATAAGAAAAAACAAAGTGGTGATGAGTGAGGGGAGCATACCAAATCCAATGAGACGAGAAAATTGAAGAGCAATCGCATTCCAAAAAGAGAAATGAAGGACTGTCAAACTATGTCTATGATCAACCCCAGTGACCGCAATAGTACGATACCCCATCCATACAACAAACTGACACAATTGTTGGCATCGATGAGTAAGATCAAACAAAAACTGAGGTAATAATCCAAGGATTAGTGCACTTCCAATTGTCTTCCAATGCGACAAAATGTTGATTTTATTTTTACACATCGCTATCAGCAAAAGAACAGCAAATGGAATCGTTGCCAATTCCCATTGAAAGAGAAGGAAAAATGAAAAGACCACGAGAAAAATTCGTGCATTTTTCGATTCAGCTCCCCAAGATGGGTATATGCTTTTCTTATCCAATGCAAGTAATGAATTGAAAAAGAAAAGAACAAAAAGTGGGATAGCAAAGAGATAAAATGGCATACGTGCTTGTGCAATCGCGGCAGGTGAAAACACAAAGAGCAAGGTTGCATAAAAAGCTGCGTGCTTACTGGTTTCTCGTTTCAATAAACGGAATAGCATCACCGCAATCAATGTCGTTAACAATCCTGAGACAATAACGGGAGAAAAAGGCGATATTCCTAATAGTTTAAAACTGAGTGCGGCAAACCAAATGTTGAATGGACCCTGTGCAAATCGTGGCACACTGGATGGGATACCGAGAAGTGGAAATGCTTTCCCTTGCAAAAGAGCGACAGCTTGCAAGTAGTCTCTCCCGACATCCCCAATAAGCGAAATGTGATCAATAAGCGCCAATCGTATGAATAACGCGCACAGACACAGAATCAACATACGCCATTCTTCATTGAACCACAGCCACCAAGAAAGAAGGAGTCCCTTTAAAAAACCAAATTGTTTGGCAAAAAAAAGTGAGCGACTCGCTCGAAACACATTTTCTCTATCAAATGATCCTTGTTGCATTGATAGCTCACGACTATGCCGCACAGAAACTTCCGCACAAAAGACGATACGTTTCCCTGTGGCCCGCAGTCTCGCACAGATATCATTTTCTTCCCAATAGAGAAAATATGATTCATCAAATCCACCTACCGCTTGAAAATCAGATACACGAACACATAAGCATGCTCCATTAATACTTTCTACATCACGAGTCGTATCTCTTTTCCAATCCGACAACCACAATCGCTGTGTAGCTGTATCCTTTGAAAGGATATTTTTCAAAAAGGAAAATCCTACAAATGCAGACCACCAATTTATTTTCCCTAGGGAACTAATTCCCACGATACCTTGCTCATCACACATTTGTGGACCAACAGCCGCAACATCAGGATGCTGTTTTACATAACGGATCAATTGCTCAATTGCATGCGCTGTAACAACAATGTCGGGATTAAGAAAAAGTAAAAACTCGCCCTTCGCTTTTGAAGCTCCTTCGTTACACCCACCTCCATATCCACGATTATGTATAGTGTTATCAACGACGATGACTTCCCAATCAGGATGATGAAGCGAAGAAACAAGTCTATTGACGCGTTCTTTTGCTTTGTAGTCAACTATGATAATAGAAAGAGTCATACCCTTTATATACTCATGACCACGGGCAAAATAAGTGGAGTACGTCCGGTTTCTTCATACATACGTTTGGATAATTTCTTTTCAATGAGGCGACGTAACTCTCCTTCTTCGGGACGAGTTGCAAGCACTTGCGCCGTTTCATCTTTGATCACTTTTAAAATCTCGTCGGATTGTTTCATGAATACAAAACCTCGAGAGACAATCTTCACATTGGCAGCGTCATACATCCCATTAAACGTGGGAATGATGATCACAATCATGCCTTCTTCCGCCATCTTTTTGCGATCACTCAATACAACACTTCCAACATCCCCCACTCCAAGTCCATCAACCATCATCGTTTTGAGTTGAAGGGTTTGCGCGACATGAGCTGTTCCTTGCGAAAACTCCATGATCTCACCAGTTTTTGGCAAAAGCACTTGTGCTTTTTTGTATCCCATCCGTGCAGTCATGTCTGCATACACGACACGGTGACGATCTGTGCCTCCGATAGGAAGTAAATACGTGGGTTTCAATAATGCGATGAGCAGTTGCTGTTCAATCGCCCCTCCATGACCAGACACGTGCAGATCACTATCCACATCGCTGTACGCCACGTCAATACGATTGCGGGACAATTCATCAATTGCGTCATACACATTTGCTTCATTACCCGGGATCGGCTCTGTCGCAAAAATAACTTTGTCATTTTTTCCAACTGACAAAATCGGATGTTCACCATATACGGCACGAACCAATGAACTTCCCGGCTGCCCTTGACTCCCAGCAACGACCACACATAATTGATCGTCTCGATACTCATCCATATGTTTTTTATGAACGATATTGTCTTTGGGAATCGAGAGCACTTTGAGGGCATTGGCAATCTCAACATTTTGTTCAACCGATCTACCAATGAAGACAAGTTTGCGTCCATGATTGATCGCCGTTTTAGCGAGAAGTCCAATACGGTGCAAGTTTGATGACATCAGCGTCACAATATACTTGCCTTTGCAATCTAGGATTTCCCGCTCAAATGTGGCAGCCAAGACATTTTCCGATGGTGACCATGCTTCACGCTCCACACGCAAGCAATCTGAAAGTAAACACAAAATGCCCTTATCTCCATAGCGAGCAATTTTATTAAAATCGGGAAGCACTCCATCCACAGGAGTAAGGTCAAACTTAAAATCCGAGCCGTGGTACACGATTCCCTCTGGGGTAATAATTGCCAAATGGCGAGTGTGAGGGACGGAGTGTGTGAGCCGGATGAAATCAACAGAAAAACTTCCCAATTTCACTGGCACGTCAGTATCAACGATATTTACTTCTTTGCGCAACCCCGCATCATCCATACGCGCTTGTGCAAATTTGGCAGTCAGAGGTGAAGCGAAGATTTCAAAATCCGGAAGCTGCGGAATGATATACGGTAAGCCTGCAATATGATCATCATGTCCATGTGAGAGACACATTCCCACGATGTGTGCTCCTTCCTTTAATCGC
This sequence comes from Candidatus Cerribacteria bacterium 'Amazon FNV 2010 28 9', assembly GCA_003176165.1. GTDB lineage: Bacteria > Patescibacteriota > Microgenomatia > UBA1400 > UBA12028 > PSRQ01. The sequence continues at coordinate 9,992 of PSRQ01000006.1, read as the reverse complement.
TGTTGAATATAGGTGATGTCAGGGATCAACACATCTACTCCCAACATTGAAGACTCGGGGAAACCAATTCCACAATCCACAATCAGAAGTTCGTCACCATATTCATACACAAACATGTTACGCGTGACGTTTCCCATTTCTCCTAAGGGAATAATTTTTAATGAAGACATAGACTGTCCTTTCTATAATTTCTTTTGGAAAAAAACGGCATCGCCGTTGTCATAATAATCGTTCAAAATACCCATTTTTTGATAGCCTTGCTTTTCGTAGAAGGCGGCAACTAAATTCGCCAACACATGTGTGTTCGCAATAATAGATTTGGCTTCCATTTCTCGAGCAGCATCTTCCGCTTCAAGTAACAATCTCTTTCCAATTCCTTTTCCTCTCGCTTCTGGAAGAGTGGCAACAATGTAAATTTCAGCTTTCTTTCCATCAGGCCACGTAATACGGTTTTGTTTTGCAAGAAATAACGCTCCTACCAATTTATTTTCATCATCACGAGCTTCAAGCAACACCCCACCTTTTTGGAGTTCAGTTATCATTTCATCCATATCAAACCATTCAAAAAGAGATTGATTCAATTCAGGAGAAAAATTTCCTTCCTCTAACATGCAGGCAAAAGAAGTTTCAAAGAGATGAGACAATTCGTGTTTGTCTGGGTTTTTCTGTGTCGCAATATACATATCTCTTTGCTTATTCTACCGCACTTGACTGTCAAGAAAAAGCGGGAGAGAATTCCCTTCATATGAAAAGAGAGAAACAAATCCCATTAAGTCGGCAACAGATTGATTATTTAAAACGCCAAGCAACACAAGAAATAGAAAGACAATTACCAATTCCAGTAGACGAATTAACGGTCATTGATTTTTCAAAAATTCAAGGTTTTGGCGTCTTTATTGGATCACAAATAAATATCATCCGACTCATTGCAGAACACATTCAACGCCAATCAAACTTCACTGTGTATGCGAAAGTTTTTGAACACTATATCATTCAAGTCCGAGAAGATGAAGAAGCATGGGATGGAAGAGCACTTATTTATGCGAAGCAACCACGTGATTAAAACAGAGCCTCTTTAATCTCGTCTTCTTTTGTCTTTCCACCATTTTTTACCCACTCCACGATTTTGGGGAGTTTATCAAAATCATGTTCAAATGCTTGCATCATGTGCGTACTGCGAAGGGCTGCTGCCGGGTGATACATTGGGAACACAAAAAAGCTCATATCGCCCCAAGTCACTTTGAATACTTTTCCGTGAATGTTGGAAATTTTCTCATTGGGGAAAAACTTACCCATCGAAAAACGACCAACAGTGACGATGAGTTTGGGATCGATAATACGGATTTGCTCATCCAAGAAAGGACGACAGGCTTCGATCTCTTCGGGGGTTGGATCACGATTTTCTGGAGGCCGATGCTTGACCACATTGCCGATGAATACATCGCTTTCTTTATATCCCACACGAACAATGTTTTTGCGTAGCAACTGTCCGCTGCGTCCTACAAATGGACGACCACTCACATCTTCATCACGCCCCGGAGCCTCACCGATAAACATGATGTCCGCGTCCGCACTTCCCTCTCCTGGCACACATTTGGTCGCCGACTTTGCAAGACTATACGTTAACTCCACGCACATGCGTTGGGCAAGTTCATCTAGTTTTTGCTGTTTCTCTTGCTTGGTCATAGTTGGCTCATCCTACCAAATAGACATAAAAATAGAAAGTAGAGTATACTATCGATATATGCCAGGATGGTGGTCAGAACAATTAGGCAATGATCCCGAAGATGTTCAACGTACTGAATACTTTCAGCAGGCGAAGACTGCGGGAAAGAGTTTAGCAATAGGAGATGAAACATCTCTTACTCTCCCATCGTCACTTTTTAGTGATCTACAACTTGAAGTTTTCAAAAATCAACTCAATGCTGAGCTAGCTAAAGAAGAGTTTAGTATCCAAGCTCTTCGCGTCATGGATACAATTACTGTTATTATTAAGCGATTAAAAATCGATTAGTACTGCGGTAAATACATCTTCACATTTTCAGCCGTCACATTAACCTGCGAGATTCCCTTTTCAACGATTTCTTTGGCTACTTTGCCACACATATTTTTGATCGTACGTTGCAATGTACGAATACCCGAGTCAAATCCAAGTGGTCGAACGACACTTGCCCACACTCCATCATCAACATGGAGATTGTCAGCTGTAAGACCAGATTCCGTAAGTGCCTGGGGCAAGAGGTAATTTTTGGCAATTTGAATCTTTTCCTCGTCGGTATACGAGGGCATTGTAATTTGTTCGAGACGGTCAAAAACAGCTGTAGCGATATGTTGCGTATTGTTGGCCGTTGCAATAAAAATTACTTCAGATAAGTCAATCGGGTAATCAATGTAGTGATCGGTAAATGCATAATTTTGCCCGGGATCAAGCAACTCAACGAGCACACCCATGATGTCATTGCGTGCTTCCTCACTGACACGGTCAATTTCATCCAGCAAAATAACAGGATTGCGCACACCAGCTTGGCGCATGGCTTTAATCACAAGCCCAGGCTCTGATTCCAAATGTAATCTCGATTGTCCACGCAGATCCCGAGCACTTCCCATACCACCAAACGGAATACGAACAATTTTTCTTCCTAAAGACTCTGCAAGTGAGTATGCAAATGTGGTCTTCCCTGTTCCCACTAACCCGACGAGCAATAAAATGGGAGCACGATTGGCACTCTCCTGCTGTTTCTCTTTTTTTAACTTGAGAATTGCAACATACTCAAGGATGCGTTCTTTGACGTCTTGTAAACCATAGTGATGTTTTTCCAAGATTTCACGTGTGCGAGCTAAATCTAAGATGTCATCACTTCGTTTGGTCCATGGTAGACTCGCCACCCAATCAATATAGTGCGCGACCTTTTCATACTCTTCGTTGTAGCCACCAAAACGAGCACTGCGTTCCAGACGATCCAACATCGTCTCCACTTTATCTTTGAGTCCTTGCGGCATGTCTGCAGATTCAGAACGTTTGCGCAGATCGGCAATTTCTTCCAACAAAGATCTTTCAATTTCGTTTTGACTTTTGAGTGTCGTAGAAGCAACAGTGGTATCGCTAATGGGAGCAGCAGAATCGGACATAACAAAAGTGTAGAACAAAACAGGAGATTTATGAAGGGTGTGATAAGATGTTCGTATGGAACGTGGCAATAATCCAACAACTGAAGATAATTTTCGGGCTCTCATCCTTAAAATAGGAGAAGAAAAAGATCCTACTAGCCTAGCTAAAAAACTGGTCGGCATTCTTTCCAACCAATTTACTACTGGTGGTGCTGATAAAGAGAATAAACAATTCTTGATAGAAACTGGGTTGCGGCGTGGTCCAGGAGGTCCATACTGGACTAGAGAAGTTTGGGATGGGTACATGCAGCGGACTCTCGATTCTTTACCTGCAGGGGTCAATAAAAGTGTTATTGCAGAAGTAATTACACAATTTACAAAAACAAAGGCAAATGCGGGTCAGTTTGTTTAACTTCTGATCCTTGTTTATATTCGATCGTGAACAATTTACTCTAAAAAGTCTTGGAGTTTTTTGCGCTTACTTGGGTGCTTGAGTTTGCGAAGAGCTTTTGCTTCGATCTGACGAATGCGTTCGCGTGTCACGCCAAACTTCTGCCCTACTTCTTCCAACGTCATTGGCCGTGCCCCGTTTAATCCAAACCGCATGGCAAGCACTTTTGCTTCACGATCAGAAAGGGCTGCCAGCACTTCATCAATATTCTCTTTCAACAAACGCTTGCTGGTGGCATCATAGGGCGAGGCTTGTGTTTCATCAGCAATAAAGTCGCCTAAATAGCTATCTTCATCATCACCGATGGGAGTTTCCAGTGAGGTCGTCTTTTGCGAAATCTTCATGATCTCACGTACACGGTCGGCATCCATGCCTTCCATCGCTGATGCAATCTCTTCAGGGGTTGGTTCACGACCCAACTCCTGCATGAGTTTGCGCTGTGTGCGCATCATCTTGTTGATCGTCTCCACCATGTGAACGGGGATACGGATCGTACGAGCTTGGTCGGCAATGGCACGCGTAATCGCCTGGCGGATCCACCAAGTCGCGTAGGTACTAAATTTGAACCCCTTGGTCCAATCGTACTTTTCAACGGCACGAATCAGTCCCTTATTTCCCTCTTGGATAAGGTCTAAGAACGTCATTCCACGGCCGATATATTTTTTGGCGATAGAAACGACTAAGCGGAGGTTACTTTCAATGAGTTTTGCTTTGGCACGTGCGTCGCCTTGTTCCACACGCTGGGCAAGATCGACTTCTTCTTCACGATTCAACAACGGGATACGTCCGATTTCCTTCAAATACATGCGCACAGGATCGGACACACTTTTATCTTCGAGCGACGCGAGTGATTCCAACTCCCGCTCCAGATCCGTACTCATCACCACATCTTGCTTCATTTCCTCTTCCGAGACATTGTCGAAGACATCTACACCCAGCCCAAAGATCGTATTGTAGAACTTGTCTAGCTCCTCAATATGTTCTTCAGGTTCCCCAAAGGCAGCCAAGATATCATCTTGGGTTAGATACCCTTGAGACTTCCCTCGTTTAATGAGGTCATCAATCGACTTGGTAAATTGTTGTTTGGTCATAAGGAAAATGATCTGTCACAAAAGGCATGGATACAACGCAAAAATGCCTGGACTGCAGGTAGCTTCCGATTATACCTTAGAATGTCAAAAGAGTGAAGAGTTGGATTGATATACAGGCTATACAAAAGCATTTATACTGCCAACTGACTCAAAAGGAGAGAATATTCTCTTTCTTCCTCTGGAGAGAGCGTCTCTTTATTCTCTAACTCGCTAATTCGAGCCGCCGCGCTCACCCGCCGTTGTTTACGCTCGAGCTCTTGAAGTTCATGTAAGGCTGACGAAAATTCGGTCTCAACGTCTACTGTTTGAATAGCTTCATCCTGCTCCATATACAGGGTTGCGAAGGGTTGTTTCAACTCTTCGGGAAGCTCTGCCACAAATGCACTCAACACAAAATGACCGGCATTCTTTTGTGCAATCTCAGCTAATCGGACATGAACAGGATCTTGAACAAATGCTTCGACTTCGTTCAGATGTGTCGCAAACGCCTGCCCTTCCATATGAAAGAGCAAGGCGAGCAGATACTTCGTGAGAACAGTTTGGCGATCAGGCGGTGTTTCTACTTCTACAGTTGGCTTCTCTATACTAATCGTTGGCAAGTGGGCTCGACGCATTTGCGTCAACAACACATCTTCACGAACCCCCAATCGTTTTGCTACTTTTTGGACATAGTGGGATTGCTCTACTGCATTGGTCATTCCTACCAACAATGGAATAAGCTCGTTGGTAATTTCACGTTTTCCATCACCACTCGCATTGTCATGCTGTTGAAATGCCAAATCGATCAAGTAGTCATACACCGTGATTGTTTTCTTTACAGTTTCACGCCAAACGGCAGGGTGTTCGCGTGCAACTTCATCCGGGTCTTTGCCACCAGCGACAGTGAGCACGCGCAAGCTCACATCGATATTTTTTGCCACCTCAATCGCTCGTTTGGTTGCTTCTTTTCCCGCACTATCACTGTCCAGTGAAAAGATGATACGTTTGCAGCTACGGGCGAGTAGTTTCATTTGATACTCGGAAATTGCTGACCCTTTGATCGCGACTACATTGCCAACATGCGCTTGGTAGCTGGAAAGTACATCAAACTCACCCTCCATGACATACACTTCTTCTTTCTCAGCAATAAAACGATGGAGTTGTGAATACCCAAACAGTAACTCGCTTTTGTGATACAACACAGTTTCGGGAGAGTTAATATACTTTGCTTCTTTCGCATATTTGTCCAATAAGCGACCTGAAAATCCAACCACTAATCCACGCGGATTGGTCAGTGGAAACATGAGTCGATTCCGAAATCGATCATAGTAGGAACCTTTGGCTGAGCGGATGACAAGCCCTGCATCAACCAATTCTTCTGGCGTGAATCCTTTTTTTTGCGTCAAGTATTTGAAAAGGGCATCCCATTGATCAATGGACGCCCCAATCCCAAACAATTCAATTGTTTCATGTTTTAAGCCACGCTCACCTACATACGCTCGTACGGCCTCACCTTGTTGATGTGTCGTCAGCATGTAGTGATAAAACTCTCGTGCAAGTGACAGTGCTTGCGTCAATCGTTCGCGCTGCTGATCTTCATGGGTAGGTGTATAGGAAGTTAGTTCAATGCCAGTCTTTTGTGCGAGAAAACGGAGTGCTTCTCCAAACGTCATCTGATCGTATTTTTGTAAAAATGTGAAACAGTCTCCTGTCTCATGACATCCAAAACACATATACCTGCCCATGACAGGATTGACAAAAAATGATGGAGATTTTTCACCATGAAAAGGACACAAGCCTTTATAGCTATTGCCAGAGCGTTTGAGCGTGATGCGTTCCCCAATGAGTGCGACAATATCCACTGCATCTTTTACTTTTGCCACATCGGAAATCATGAGGCGAGTATATCAGGAATACGCAACGAGGTTGAATAAAGATTATTTAGCAGATGAAGAATCATCCGATTGTAGGAACTCGATCAATTTCTCAGCAGTAGGGAAACCAGCAAACAATGCAAGTCCTCGCATTGTATGGGGGTTATTAAAATCACTGGGTAACAATTTTCCTGCCACAGCTCTTTGAGCAATACGCACATCTATTCCATACATACGCATATCACTCGCTGTTATTTTTTTCTCTTGCAAGAGTTGAGCCAACCGCTTCGCCATTATAAAAGTTGGATCTTCACTCTCACCGCGACGTTGCGCTGAGTCTTCAACCATTTTCCGATTCAATTGTTCTTCGCGTTCTCGTTCCTCTTCTGGGGTCAGAGGACTCTCATCAAATTCTTGTTCACTCATGTGCTCTCCAGCTTTTCTCTATATCTTCTGGTAGTATACCATTCATGCGCCGCTTCCTGTGGATTTTTCTCGCCTTGTTTGTCTTCTCCGTTACTATGCCAACGCATGCGTTGGCTGCCAATGAATTTTCATCAGCACTTGAAAGTACATATACTGTGCAACCGAACGGCTCCACACATGTCGAACAAGACTTTCACATCACCAATAATTTTTCGACTGTATATATCAGTGAATACGCACTTGAAATTGGAAGCAATCATGTCAGTAATATCGTGGCAAGCGAAGGAACTACTAAATTAACGCCAATTGTGACACCACGCGGAAATAAAACGGGTGTCGAAGTGCAATTTAGTGATAAAGTCATCGGCAAAGACAAAACCCGTGATTTTCAAGTAAGTTACGACACGGATGATATTGCAATTCACACGGGTAATATTTTAGAAATCAACATTCCAAAACTCGCAAACCCCGCTGATTTCTCATCGTATATTGTTCATGTTAGCGCACCCGGATCATATGGCAGTCCTTCCCTTACCTCACCCGCAACCTATACGACAACAACTGACCAAGGGAAAACCATTGTTAGCTTTCAAAATGTAGGCCAAGATTCTGGAATCAGCGTCCTTTTTGGGAAAGAACAATACGCTCACCTCCAACTTACCTACCACATCCAAAACCCAACCCCCCAAACAGTCTCTACAACACTTGCTCTTCCCCCCGATACCACACACCAACGGATGTGGTACCAGCGTATCGATCCAAAACCCGACGATATAACGACTAATGCAGATGGTAATTGGCTCGCGCACTATACACTTGCACCAACGACACAGGAAACAGTAACGATAACTGGAACAGCAGTAATCACCCTCACTGCTGGGGCTCAAACTCCATTCGTCAGCACGCCACCTACAAAAGAAGAATTGGCTGCAACAGAGTATTGGCAAGTGAATGATCCAAAAATCCAATCCCTCGCAAAACAATTGAAAACGCCCAAAGCAATCTATGATTTTGTCATCCAAACACTTTCATACGACTATACAAGACTTGATGCTGGTAATAAACGTTTCGGCGCGATTGGAGCACTCCAAAATCCCACACAAAGTGCCTGTTTGGAATTTACCGATCTATTTGTTGCTCTTTCGCGCGCGGCAGGAATCCCAGCTCGCGAAGTGGATGGGTTTGCATACACTCAAAATAGTGCTCTTCGCCCCCTTGGACTTGTTCAAGATGTTTTACATGCATGGCCAGAGTATTGGGATGCAAGTAAAAATCAATGGATCGATGTCGATCCAACATGGGGAGATACGACCGGCGGAGTGGACTACTTTTCACATTTCGATTTTAACCACATTGCGTTTGTCATTCACGGTGCATCTAGCACCCAACCTCTCGCGGCAGGACTCTATAAACTGGTCGGAGACGATACAAAAGATATTACCGTGAGTTTTGACACAAGCGTGCAAAAAGACGCCGGTATGTTAAGCGCACATGTCGTACTGCGCCCCTCACTGCTCCCCACTGAAAATCCACCATATAGTACAAGAGTACGAAATCTTTCGCTTCATGCACTGTATGACATACCCTACGCAATTCGAGCGACCATTCACGATGGAACGACCGTAAACACGAATGGTACAATACATCTTCTCCCACTCTCGAGCCAAGATATACCCATTCAGTTACCGGGTTTGAGCATCTTTACGAATCGCTCAATTGTGATTGAATCACAAGTAGGAGACCAAGTATTTACCGATACCATCAATGTCCAAAGTTTCATTGTCCAACACCAGCGGGCTCTCTTCATCACCTTTCTCGTGGGCATCTGCGCTCTCGCAATTGCCTTCCTTGCCCGGAGTTTATTGGTTCCTCGATGGAAACGGTGATGTCCTGTATGTGGGCAAAGCCAAAAATTTGAAAAAACGAGTTTTTCAGTATGCCAATGAACATGATGATCGTCCTCAAGTCGGGAAACTCGTACGGACAGCAGTCGAATTAAAGACACAAGTGCTCGAGAGTGAACTCCAAGCTCTTCTGGTTGAAGCAGAGCTTATTAAAAAATACCAACCACCATTTAATATTTTGCTGAAAGATGACAAATCAAATTTGTACATCGTCATTACTCATGAAGATTTCCCACGCATCCTCATGCTGCGTAAGCCAGAGCTATTGCGTCAACAAAAGAGCGTAACACCATTTGGGCCATTGCCCTCTGCGTACAAAGTTCGTCAGGTACTCGACATTGCACGACGTATTTTCAAATGGTGCGATCGACCAATTAGGGGAAAGGGTACAGAGAATAGGGTACAGAAAAAAACAAAAAAACTGTCCCCTGTCACCAGTACCCTAACCCCTTGCTTCTACACTCATATTGGCTTGTGCAATGGTGCCTGCACAGGGCAAGTAAGTGAAGCTGAGTACAAAGACATGATCGATCATGTGAAGCTTTTTTTGCGCGGTCGCACACGAGACTTGCTCCACGAACTTAAAGAAGAATTGCAACAGGCAAGCGAAGCACAACAATTTGAACGTGCGGCAGAGCTTCGCGACCAAATCCAATACATTACCGAAGTCACATCTCCCACGTATCGATTAGCTCCTGACCTAACACTTCCTATTCTCACCACACACGCTCAACAAGAAGCACTCATTTCTTTACGTTCTGTCCTTCGTGAATATATCTCGCTGCCTCCGACATTTGAGATCAAACGCATCGAAGGCTACGATGTCAGTAATATCCAAGGAACCAATGCGAGTGTTTCCATGGTGGTCGCGACGAACGGAAAAATGGACCACAGCGAATACAAACACTTTGGGATAAAAACACTTTCCACACCAAATGATTTTGCGATGCTCAAAGAAGCGCTAACTCGACGGCAAAACCATCCTGAATGGGGAATTCCCGACATTGTTTTAATTGACGGAGGCAAAGGCCAACTGCGCTCTGTATTGTCTATTTGGAACTGGCCAAGTATCGTCGTCTCGATCGCCAAAGATCCCGACCGGCTTCTCATTCCCCTTTCTTTTTCTTCCCCACAAATGGGGAAGATGCCGAGGCGACGA
>PSRQ01000015.1 GCA_003176165.1 Candidatus Cerribacteria bacterium 'Amazon FNV 2010 28 9' | reverse complement strand
CTTTGTGTAAATAAATCAATATCACCATCCAAGACCCCTTGGGTATCAGACGTTTCCACTTTGGTGCGCGTGTCTTTAACGAGGTGATACGGATGCAAGACATAATTGCGAATCTGATTGCCCCACCCAGCAATTTTGTGTTCGCCTTTCAGCGACGCCAATTCGTTGAGCCGCCTTTCTTCCTCAATCTGTGCCAATTTACTTTTCAAAATCGAGAGTGCCAGCTTTTTATTTTGCTCTTGATATCGCTCTTCGCGACACTCAACAATCAAGCCACTGGGGATATGCTTGAGGATGACTGCTGTGTTGACCTTGTTCACATTTTGCCCACCATGTCCACCAGCGCGCGTGAACTGCCATTCCAAATCATCAGGTTTGACTTCAATTTCACTACTCTCATCGGAAATGAGGGGAGCCACTTCCACTCCTGAGAACGACGTCTGACGCAGATTGTCAGCATTAAATGGCGAAAGGCGAACCAAGCGATGCGCTCCCGCTTCGTGCTTGAGCAATCCATACGCATACTCACCATGCACGATAAACGTCGCTGATTTGATCCCTGCATCCTCACCACGTGACTCTTCGACAAAATCAACTGACCATCCTTTTCGTTCAAAATAGCGTTGGTACATACGCGACAGCATGGATGCCCAATCCATCGCTTCAGTGCCTCCCTGGCCTGAATGAATCGAGAGAATGGCATCACTCGCATCATATTTCCCCGACAAAAACACACGTGTTTCTAATGTATCCAACTCTTTGGTCGCCTTTTCTTTCAACTCATAAAATTCGGTGCGCAATTGTTCGTCATCGGTCGTATTCAGGAGCTCTATCAAATCATTCAGGTCACGAACATACACAGATGCATCCTGTGCCATTTCTAGCTCTCGCTTTAAGCGTCCCATTTCTTGGCCAATAGCCTTAGCTTTTTCCTGATCCTGCCACACAGACGGATCGGCACTTTGCGTTTCCAACTCGCTGATTCGCGCTTCTTTTCCTTCTACATCCAAATGAGCCCGAATTTCTTCGAGCTTGGCAGCTAATGTCTGAACTTCTTCGATATGTTCTTGTGCGATCATGGGTCTATTTTAACGTATAAAGCAAAAAAAACCGCCTTCAGAAAACTGAAAGCGGCCGTGTGGCTCCTGCTATTTCGCAAGAGCGGGTTGCAGGAGTTGATAAGCGAGGAGAACGAGTCCAATGAGGAACAGAACACCACCAAGGGCAACAACAATCATCGCCTTGATGTGATTCCCAAACATCCCATCGAAACCCTCCTCTCCTCCAAAGGAGGCCATGTTGCTTGCTGCAAACACAAAGCCTCCAAACCCAATCACTATTCCTACCACCATTAACGCTACAGCTGCCATGATATTTTTCCTTCTCTGGTGCTGTTGACGAAGGCATTATTTTAATGTCTTATATTAAAAAAGTCAAGATTATGAATTTTACTTTCCCACTCCCGAAGCCGTGGCATTTTGAAGAACCTGCTGACAGTACTGAATTTGAGCTTGATGGACCAGGTTTCCAGGGAGACTATTAAGTTGATTTTGAACATTGGCCACTACTTGGGAAACATCGATCGAGCCGCCACTCCCATTTGGGGTGGAAGTCAGATTCGCCACGATCTGCTCACCGCCGTTGACCGTGCCAATCCCAACAGAGTTGGCGATACTTCCGATGACTCCCCCAACTTGATTAGCAGCATTTCCAACAGCTGGATTTTGCACACTTTGCGATATCCCTAATACTTTTCCGGATGGAACTTGAATCGAGGGAATTTGAGAGGAAAACGAAGGAAGATGGATCGATCCTTTATGTAAAAATAACAATCCACCGCCACCAACTAACCCTGCCACGGTAAGACCTGCCAAGAGAGACTTCATATAACCACTCTATCATATTTTCAGTTCGTCATCCCTTATCCGTCAGCTAACGGATCGAATATCAGGGATCTTTTATCGTATTACGACTGAGTTAATCGAGAAAATAAAGTCAAGATTGAGAGAAAGATCCCGGCTACTTGACTTCACCTACGGTGAATCACGGCCGGGATGACGGAGCCACTACCACACAATCTTTTTAAATGGCTTCCCAACTTTGAAGTTGACCACCTTGTGTCCTTTGATCGTCTTGCGCTTTGTCTCGTCACCAAATGGAACTACTTGCTTGTCTTTCACTTTGCCAATAGAAAAAGTACCAAACCCAGAGAGTACCACTTTATCTCCTTTTGAAAGAGCGCGAGTCACTTCTTCTAAAAAAACTTCAATCGCATCATTGGCGGCCCGCTTGGGCATATGAGCACGCATCGCAACGATATCAACTAGATCAGATTGTGTCATAAAGAACTCCTTGTGTAGGTCATGGTAGCTGTTTTGCGCGGAAGAATCAAGAGAAATTACAGAAGAGATAAGAGTTATGAGATAGGAGATAAGAATAAAAAACCAAATTTTTCCTTTTTACTCATACCTCTTATCTCTTACCTCCTATATCTTCTCCAATACCAAAGAAGCCCCAGAGTTATCTGGAGCTTCTTTTTTCGTAAAGACTAAATAAAAAGTCTATCGATCACTACGTCGGTAAGGACGGTCATTGCCGCCACGACCACCACCGTAGGAACGGCCGCCTCCAAAACCTCCACCAAATGATTGGCGAGGAGCTGGTGGACGAGCCACGTTGACGACGAGTTTACGGCCTTCCCATTCCTGGTCGTGAAGTCCTTGCACTGCTGCTTGGGCTTCGTCGGCTGTACTCATAGTCACGAAACCAAATCCCTTTGAACGACCAGTTGCTCTATCAGAGAGAACGATCGCATCGGTAACGGTTCCGAACTTACTAAACTCTTCAATGAGTTGTTCTTTCGTCACTGCGTAGTTTAAGTTTCCAACAAATAATTTTGCTGGGTTTGCTTGTTGATCCATTGTTTTCACCAACTTTCTGTCTAGACTATCTCACATCAATGGATCAAAAGACTTGACACCACTTGTGGAAGCCACTATTAGAATACACAGTAGTATTATACCATGTTTCAACGCGTAACACACACTCGAGGTAAAATGGAGTAATTTTGGTTTCTGGAGGAAATTTTCAATGTTCAATTTACAATTTCCAATGAATTGGATAATGACCCAATGACTCATTTACTGAAAAATTGCAAAATTAAAAATTCGCCTTCAGGGCGTTCGCTATTGCCAGATGTACACCATCATCGAGGATACTGGGCAAGAGAGACGAAGCTGACAAGTGATCTTGATGATACGCTACGATCGCTTGTGCTGCACAAACCAACATTTTTTGAGTAATTTTAGTGTTCATATCAATTGCCGCTCTAAAAATACCAGGGAAAGCAAGCGCGTTGTTCACTTGATTTTCAAAATCACTGCGACCTGTCGCGACAATGGCTGCCCCTGCCTGCTTTGCCACGTCTGGCATGATTTCAGGAATCGGGTTCGCCATAGCAATCACAATCGCATCCTTGTCCATGCGCTGGATATCTTCTGCTTTCAACAGATTTCCTTTGGAAACGCCGATAAATACCCCAGCACGTTTCAATGCATGAGCAAGTGTCCCCTGCTCATTGTGCTGGTTGGTCACCTTGAGAAGCTCGACCTTTTCGGATGTTAAATCGGTTCGATGCTTCCCAATAATTCCTTTTGAATCCACCATTACCACGTTGGAATATCCTGATGCAATGAGGAGCCGTGCCACAGCCACACCTGCTGCCCCTACTCCAGAAATAACAATTTTGGTATCTTTTTGTTGGTGCGGAAAAAGGGTAAGCGCATTGGTCACCGCAGCTAAGACTACCACAGCTGTTCCCTGTTGGTCATCATGCATGACTGGAATTGATAATCGTTTTTTTAACTCTTCTTCGATGTGAAAACAGCGAGGTGCGGCAAAATCTTCGAGATTGATCGCTCCAAATGAATCAGCGATATTTTCTATGGTGGTAATCAACTCCTCGTCATCTTTGGCGTGGACGATGATTGGAATTGCATCAATTCCACCAAAACGTTTAAACAACATCGCTTTGCCTTCCATCACAGGATAAGAGGCTTTGGGACCAATATTTCCAAGACCAAGCACAGCTGTTCCGTCTGAAATAACTGCAAGGTTGTTACGCACAAATGTGTGTGTACGCAGAGCTGACTCATCCTGCACAATGAGTTTACATACATCAGCAATGCCTGGAGTGTATGCAAGTGACAAATCTTCACGGGTTTTGATATCACGAAGCAGTGTCGTTCCCATTTTTGGAGTTGCCGCGTACTCAATTGCAGGAGACTGAATGGCGTTGTTTTTCATATCGTATAGATTCATTACTACTGGCTATTTACTATAAACGATGAACGAACAAGATACTGGGGAGTAGTATACGCAGGAGGATCAAGCTCTGCCAAGAGGCAATTTCTAAAACACCTTCTCATCTCTAGTCCTGCGTGAGTTTCCATGGTACAGTTGCGACTAGAATAGCACTATGACTCTTCCTGATTCCCTCGACCAGATGCAGATTGAACTGAGTTCTTTCTTGCGTTCCTTTTTCAAACAAGAAAAAAAACAAGCTGAAAAAGTGGACCCTACGCTGGTTGAATCTGTTGAGATGCTTGAGCGATTTTGTTTGCGTGGAGGAAAAGCAATCAGCCCTTTTTTAACAAAGATTGCCTACACTCTTTCAGGTGGCAAAGATCTCAAAAATCTTCTTCCCGTCTTGGCAGCGATCGAACTTCACCACAAGCATCTCTTGATTATTGATGACATTGCTGACCGTGATGAACTGCGCTACAACGGCCCCACACTCGAGTATGCATACCGTACCTATGTAGAACGATATCCTTCACCTTTTCCCGATCCTGGTGATGTAGAGCGCGACCACCGAGCTCGCTCTCTCGCCATGCTGGATGGCGTGTATCTGTCTGGTTTGAGTAAGAAACTCCTTTTTCAATCGGGATTTGATTCAAAACTGTTGATCAAGTGTTTGACGATCTTACAGGACATCATGTATGCACAAACACTTGCGGGATGGAAAATCCAGTTTTATCAAAACATGATGGAAAATAAGCAAGCGACAGAGAAACAATTTATGAAAGGTTTGGAACTGGTAACCTCACGCTATAAATTTACTGGTCCTTTTCGAATTGGACGATTGCTCTCTGGTAATGAGGATGTAACTCTCTCGCAAGCACTAGAAACATATGCTGTTGAAATTGGAAAGGCATTTCAAATCCATGATGACATCTTGGGGCTTTTTGGCGATCCATTGGTGACAGGGAAACCCGCAGGCAATGATGTCAGAGAGGGAAAGAAAACGCTTCTCATTCAAAAAACATATCACCACGTCGATTATGGGGCGAAATCGTTTTTGGATATATGTGTTGGAAATCAAACGATTGGCTCCAAAGATATCCAACGGATACAACGTATGGTCAAGGACAGCGGCGCTCTCCGCTACTGCGAGGTGTTGGAACAAGAGTGCATGGAAAAAGGCATTCAAGCTATTCACGATCTTCCCGATTCAGACGAAAAACAACTTCTCTTTGAGTTGGCACATTTTGTGGTTGAGAGAAAGAAGTGAAGCACGCTGCAAACCCGACGCAATCATTTTCATTTTTCTGTCATCCTGAAAGCTGGCGCGAAGCAGCCAACTATTCAGGATCATGTGGGGATAACGGGAGCAGTTGTTTGATCAAATACTGATAAGACCTCCACTCATGATCCTGAACACTCGATATGAGTACATTCGAGTTTCAGGATGACAGAGCCACAATGGTTCATTGCCCACGTCTCAAAGAGCAATTGGCTCGTGGGGATGACGAGATTGCTCAACGTTGACAACGCCCTAGAATAATGATATATTATATTTATTCGGGCGGCAGTAGAGTATATGCCCGATGTCCAGGTCAAACCTGGACTATTTTTTTGGAAAGCCAGGCCACTATTCGCGCCTGGGAAACTTTCTCAAGAGCGTATCGTCGTTCTTGATACAAACAAGTGAAGGGCGTCCAACCCTTCCACCTGAAATGGTCAAGAGGACTTTGTCTAAGGGCATAGACGAGAACTGCCAGGTGAAGCTTCGTCACCAATCACGCCAAGTAAATCGCGGTGAACGGTGTGATGCAAAATGATCCGCGGAAAAATGTTTTTCAGGCTGAGAGCGCCTGTAGCTTCAACAGGAAGCAAAGTCTCTCTCAAACGGCAGGGCCTCAAAACCCTGCCTTTTTTTGCTTAGAGTATTAGCGCAAGAAATTTCTTTCTCCTGGGGGACGCAACACAAAGATTGCGGGAACAAAAATATTCAGTTCTTGTAGGGTGGAGATGTGCCGAATCGCTTGTTCATGCCCATCCTCATCAAGTTGTTCATACATACGCATTGCTGCTTCGTATGTCGCTGCAACAATAAGAATAACTTCTGGATTACTATAATAATCTTCTTCACGTACAAACACATGGAGGGGTTGGTCTGCGAAAGATTCTGTCATATCGGGTATGATACCACTTACGCCACAGCCTGCGCTTTGGGCTTACGAATAACCTTTGTTGATCGAATCCTATCTTGCACCAACGCAATCGCTGTCACATCCCTCATGTGCTCCACGAAGTTAAACTTCATCTCTTTTTTAATATTGTCGGGCATCTTAACCCAATCTTTCTTGTTCATGTGGGGAGCGATGATCTCTCTGATCCCCGCACGATGCGCTGCAATGACTTTTTCTTTCAATCCACCAATTTCAAGCACATTGCCACGCAGTGTTACCTCTCCCGTCATCGCGATATCGCGACGAACAGGCGTATTGGTCAGGGCTGAAATGAGGGCTGTCGTCATCGTCACGCCAGCACTTGGTCCATCTTTGGGGACGGCACCTTCGGGAACGTGAATATGAATTTCCGTCCCCTTCAACAATTTGTCGGAAATGCCTAATGTTTTCGCATTGGATTGCACATACGTTAGAGCAGCACGGGCGGACTCCTGCATCACTTTTCCAAGCTGTCCAGTGAGAATGAGGCTCGTGTGTTTGCGATCTGGTGTCAGGGCTACTTCAACTGACAAGGTGTCGCCTCCCACACTCGTCCACGCCAATCCAGTTACAACACCAACCTGATCGTGTTGCTCCATGAGTGAGGGTTCGAAGATATGCGGACCCAAGAAATCTTCAACAAGTGCAATATCCACAGTTACAATTTTTTTCTTGCCTTCTGCGATCAAACGAGCTGCTTTGCGAATGACTTTGCCAATGGCTCGTTCTAGACTGCGCACACCTGCTTCACGGGTGTAATGTTCGATGATGTCACGAAGAATATCGTCAGGAATTTTAATTTGCTTTTCGCTAACCGCATTGAGCTTCAACTGCTTAGCAAGGAGGTGACGACGCGCAATTTCGAATTTTTCATCTACGGTATAGCCTGAGTAACGGATGATCTCTAAGCGATCTTTGAGTGCCGGGGGAATCGTATCCAACACATTTGCAGTCGTAATAAACATGACTTGTGACAAATCAAAGGGTACATCTAAGTAATGATCTTCAAACGCACCGTTTTGTTCTGGATCCAAAGCTTCTAAGAGAGCTGCCGACGGATCTCCACGATAATCCAGCCCAATCTTATCGATCTCATCAAGCATAAAGACAGGGTTCATTTTCCCCGCTTGGCGCATACCAGCGATAATACGCCCACTCATCGCACCCACATAGGTGCGACGATGACCGCGGATTTCGGCTTCGTCTTTGATACCACCCAGGGAAATTTTAACAAACTCTCTCCCAAGAGCTTGGGCAATGGATTTTCCAAGACTTGTCTTTCCCACACCTGGAGGCCCAACAAAACACAGAATCGTGGGCATGTGGCGAGCATCACCAAACTTCTTCGTTTTCTTTATATCGATTTTCTTTTTCGGTTCATCCTTCTTTCCTTGGGCTTCTTTCAACTTCATCACGGCTAAAAACTCAAGGATGCGATCCTTTACTTCTTCCAATCCATAATGCTGGGCATCCAACACTTCTTTGGCTTTTGGGAGTGAAAGAGATTTCTTACTGTATTTTCCCCATGGCAACTCAACGATTGCATCAAGCCAACTACGGATATATCCACTTTCAGCAGACATTTCGGACATCGAGACCAACCGTTTGAGTTCCTTGAGTGCTTTCTTTTTAACATCCAACGGCATGGCACTTCGTTCAATGGTGCGTTTGAGTTGTTCTAACTCTTCACCTTCTTCATCTTCATCCAAATCTCCAAGTTCTTTTTGAATGACACGCATGCGTTCCCGCAAAATATTTTCACGGGCATGTTTATCAAATTTTTTCTGTGTCTTAGAAGCGATACTGCGTTCAATTTCAAGGACCTTCATTTCTTCTTGTAACGTCGCAAGGACTTGGCGCAGACGCGCCTTTACATCTATTTGTTCAAGAAGTTTTTGTTTCTTTTTGGAGGGTAAATCAAGCGTAGACGCGACTTGGTCTGCAAGTTCACTTGCGCTCACACCTCCCATGAGCTTCATGAAGTTTAAGAACTCCACTGCCTTTCCGAGGTTCACCGCTTTACGAAACTGCGCAGTGAGGACTCGACACAGCGCGGCAGTTTCAGCATCATCCACAAACACATCTTCGAGAGGATCGACTTCACACTCAAAGTAGGCCGGAGAGTGATGAATCACCTTAACCGTAACGCGTGTGGTGGCTGATACGAGCGCATTGATCTCATGTTCGCCTTTCAAAATTCGTTCGACGGATGCTAATACACCAACGGTGTACAGATCAGAATCAGCCGGATCAGCAGCGGTATCTTTGCGCTGTGCGACAATCACGACTTGGCGATGGGACCGCACAGCCTCTTCAACAGCTGCTACCGATTTTGTACGCGCAAACGTTAAAATACTTTCCGTGTGGGGAAAAAGCACTCCTTCTCGCAACGCAATCATGGGATAGAGCGTAGGCGATTGAGACTCTGGAGTCGATTCAGAAGCGGTTTCAACAGGAGTGGAAACAACAATATCATGTTCGGTTTCGCCGGCAGTAAACACTACTTTCTCTTCTGGTGTATGTGATTTTTTGGTACTCATATCTTTTACAATATCTAGTCTTGGCAGTTTATCGTTTGGAGTGCTAAATGTCAATCACAAAAATGGGTATGATTAGTGCAAGATCTTCCATCCCACGAGAAGTGTCGCAAGAACTGTGAGAACAAAAATTAAAAAGAAGAGCGAAAATGAAAACCGCGAACCCATATACTCCAGAATACGCTCTCCCCTATTTTTCCTCAAGATGAATCTTACCCTTTTTCACCTCTTCCAAAAATTCATTTTGGGAGGGAAATGCCATCTGACCGTAGGGTAAAGCAGCAAGATCAATCCATTCAAATCCGGCAACATCATCCTGAGGTTTGAGATCAAAAGAACCTAAGCGTATTTGATAAATCAAATCGAGATTGTAATGAGTGATTCCTTCGTATGGATATGTAGAAGGACCATACGCGCCAAATAATTGGATGACAGAGCTCTTCACACCCAATTCTTCTTCTGTTTCACGCACAATCGCTAATGCAGGCTTTTCATCTGCTCGAACAAACCCACCGACAAAATCAAGCATTCCTTTCTGTGGTTCTCTGCCTCGCCGCACACACAACATCTGGTGATCATGGATAACTATTCCACTCACTGTCGCATTTTGATTTTTATACAAGATATGATGGCACGACTCACACATCTGCATTGACTCACCTTCGTGTTGAGTAATAATGAGATTTCCTCCACAACGAGGACAAAAATGAAATGCGGGTTCGATCATTGCATCATTGTATCATTCATTGAAAATGGTATTTAGCCCTTTTCTTCGCTTTTCCTTTGTGCTTTAACTAATCTCATGTTCCAAAGAATAGACGAAACGGTGAGTGTGATTGGAATCTACGAGCACGCCCATTTTATCCCGAAAAAATTTCGTTGGCGCGATCGCGTCTACCTCATTCAAGAGATCACACTTGTTTCAGACATTCGCGACGGATTGATCAAGAAACGAATGTACTCTGTGCTCTGCAACAAAACGCTGTATCGACTGTTGTTTAACCGTGAAACCGAAGATTGGAAGCTGGAAGAAGTCTGGGTGGAATAATATGTTTTTTCACGTCGACATCAATTCCTACTTCGCAACAATGCTCCAGCAGGAAAATCCTGCTCTCCGTGGTAAACCCATCGGAGTAGTAAAAGGCGTGGGAAGAAGCTGTATCATCGCGTCATCCAACGAAGCGAAAACGTTTGGCGTCAAAACTGGGTGTCGAGTCCGTGAAGCACGCCTTCTTTGTCCAATCATCACCCTTGTTCCCGCCAACTTTGACCTTTGTCTTGCGAGTACGAGAAAGTTGAAGGAACTATTTCATCACCTTTGCCCACACGTTGATATTTTCTCTCTAGATGAAGCGTTTTTAAACATGACTGGGTGCGAAATCCTCATGCGCCAACTCCTCCATTCTTCCCCTCCTCTTGGAGGAGGGGGTAGGGGGAGGTGTTCAACGCTGGAACAACAGTTCGGCCATTTGATTCAATCTCGCATTAAAGAAATGTTGGGCACATGGTACAGTGCAATGTAGGAATCGCAAAAAACAAACTTCTCGCCAAGATGGCCAGCGAAGTGGCTCCCAAAGGGGGTGTGTTGGAAATCACTGAAACTAACCTGGATACAATTCTCTCTACAACCCCGTTTAGGGATGTCTGTGGTGTGGGATATCGACTTGAAAAAAAACTCACCGCTTTAGGTGTACAAACTCCGTATCAAATCAATCTCTTGGACGACACCACACTTCTCGATCACTTCGGGCCCTTCTGGAGCCAGGAACTGCGCAAAATCGGAAAGGGAGAAGAGACACATTTCCTCTCACACCCCCCAACCACAACACATATGCAAAGCGTGGGACGCTCCTTTACTGTTTTTCGACTGTGCGATAACGAAGAAGAAATCAAACACACGATTCGCAATCTCCTGGAAGAAGCAGCCGCAAAAATGCGCAAGATGAATTTAGCAGGGCGTAGCATTGGAATTTCTTTGCGTGGGAGAGATGATCGATGGAGTCGATATATCAAACTTGGCCACTATGTGCGCCACACCAATGAAATTTTCGACCTTTTGTACTATCAATCGTATAAAAAATGGAAACGCCCCTTCCCTATTTTAAAATGTAGTGTTTACATCGGCGACTTACGCCCCTACGAAGATATCCCACTCTGTTGGCTTCCACAGTGGAAAAAGCAAGACACGATCTACACCACGATGGATGCGATCAATCACCGTTTTGGACTTTTTACGCTCAAACCTGCATCTTTGTTGAGTAAAAACATTATTAAACCTGAAGTCACAGGCTTTTTAGGTGATAAAACATACTATGGACTGTAACCCCGTTGTCATCCCGAGCGAAGTCGAGGGATCTGTGTAAAGAAAGCATGTACCTTACCAAAGGAACGTCCTCCCATTAAAGACAAACGCAAAACAACAAAAGTGTATTATAATTTCGTAAGAAAGAAGGATGTATGCGACCAAAAGAATATCTTCAAGACTACAGTTTGCGCTCTGTCGCGTCTGGCACAGGAACTGCACGTGACAAGGTAGACACACAGGTAATTCAAAATCGTCAACAAGGTTTGAATGATCGTTTTGGAAAACCAGCTGCTTCGGAACCAACCTATGTGGCCAATACTGATTGGCAAGACAAACCGGAAGATGCCCCAAAACTTTCTCTCTTGCAACAGTTGCGTCACATATTCCATCGGGGATGATTACTGAAGATACTCTCTTTGTTTTTCATCAAAGAAGAGATCAATTTCTTTGTCTCCGATTTCCGTTTCCACTCCATATGTCGATAACAACTCAAGTTGAATTTCTTCAATTGCTTGAGCTTCTCCCTCACGAATTGCCACACTCAAGGCATCCAATAAAAACTGAACGTCGACTAACTCAAACATTGCTGATCCAGGTAGTTCGTGTCTCATAGATTATGCCTTCCTCATCTTTTTTTCCATTGCCTTCTGCGCTGCTTCGTACTGCTGCGGAGTATTCACCCCCATACTCAGATGCTCATCGTGGGAAACGAGCGTTTCAACAATGTATCCTTTTTCCAACCCTAGTTTCACAATATCTGTTAAATAGTACTCTCCACTCAGTTCATTTTTTTCGATGATAGGTAATAGTTTCTTTAAAAATGAAAGCGAGTACACCCCATTGCCGCTATTGATTTCCTTGATTTGGCGTTGCACCTCTGTGGCATTTTTTTCTTCTACAATTTCCTTAATCTTGCCTTTCTCATCGCGCACGATACGTCCATAGTTGTACGGGTCTTCCATGACAACGGTCACAAGCGTCATATCAGCATGATGCGAGCGATGATGATCAAGCAAAGAGCGCAAGACATATTCATCATAAAATGCACTATGATCACCATAGAGGACGATCACCTCTCGCGTATCGGGATCGAGGTGTGGCAATGCCACTTCTAGCGCTTTTGCCGTCCCATCCGGCTGCAGTTGAACGGCATAGCGGACAGTATCTTTTAATTCTGCTTCGATGCTCTCGCGTGCGAATCCCACGACCACAACCGGCTTGTCGATGCCAAGCTTGGAAAGCGATTCTAGCTCATAGCACAACATGGGTTTCCCAACGAGAGGAAGCAAGCACTTATTGCGGTCCGTCGACTTCATGCGCGAACCTTTTCCAGCGGCGAGGATAATGGCATCTGTCATATGGGGAGATTGTAACATGAGTATATTTATCAATCTGCTCGTTTAGAATGCGTAAACGAACTTAACTCAATGTCTTGAATATCTGCAAGAGCTGCTTGAAAAAGTGAATTTTTTTTATGAGTTTTCATCCAATCCTCAATACTTTTTCTTTCTTCCGCCGAGATTTTGGCCATATTGTACTTACCGATCAAAAGTCCGAGTTTACCTTCCAATCTTTGAAAATCTTGCTTGGAAGGATGTGTCGGATCGATCTCCCCTAGAATCCTATCAATTTCTTTTTTAGTATCTCGAACACTTTCTATCATCTTGGGATCCGATGATTCCATATCCATGTTCTCTAGGGTAAACCTATCCATCACATGGCCTGGAATCTTCCCTGCAGTATCAAAATCTTGTGGTTTATCTGTGGCCATATTCTTTCTCCTTTCTTACCATTCTATACCTCATGCGCCTATGGTAAAATATAGAGGTATTTTCCAATCTTGGCCCCATCGTCTAGCCTGGTTTAGGACGTCAGGTTCTCATCCTGAAAATCGAGGGTTCGAATCCCTCTGGGGTCACTTAAAAGGTAAAAATTATCAAAAAATTAAGAAGGCGTTTCAGATAGATGAGTTAGATTTATCTTCGGTTTTCGATATCATTTTAGTTAAATGTGTTAGAACATTGAATTTTTTAGAAAAAATATTTTCTTTCATCAATGGAGTATACGTGAGCATGAAGACTGGGTGATTGATCTGTAAAAGAGCTAAGTTTATGTCTCTAAACCAAAATAGAAAACTATATTTAATTTATCTTCTCTGTCTATTTGGAATCTTTTTAGGAATCACTGTTCGATGGGGTTTATGGCAACCACTAGATTTAGCCATTTCTCACACGTTCCAGTCCCTCCAGCCCACTTGGTTGGTGAAATTTAACCAGCTCCTTTCTTCATTTGAGATAGGAATTGTTTTCATTATTTTTCCTCTTTTTGTGTATTTCAAAAAGAAAAAGAATAATAAAGAGGCATATTTCATATTGGCTGCTGGGCTGTCTTGGTTTGTTATGCGAATACTAAAGCTTACATTTGGGGTACCGTGTCCAACCGCACATGACGTTCAGCTATTATACGGATTTCACAATATTGAATCTGAAGTATCAAGATTATCAAATATCATCAAGTTCTTTGACCCCGATGTGTGCTATCCCTCTGGACATGTGTTTGATTTCATTATGGTTTGGGGAACAATATTTACGTTACGACAGAGTTTTACCAAAAACAAAAAAGCCCATCAGATCATCGGCGTTATTGCTCTTTCCTTAATTATTCTCATTGGCCAAGCACGTATTTCACTTGGAGCTCATTGGTTCACTGATGTTATCGGTGGATACCTCTTCGGTATTGCTTGGTTACTTATTTTACGATGGGTATTCATTCAAAGCACGCGAGAGTAAACAATACTTGGATTGAGATCAGAAATAAGGACAGCTAGGTCATTTATTGCTTGGATAAAGCTGTCAATCAAGTTCGGTATAATGGAAGCGTTGCTCACAAATTTATTGATGAGTCAATCTAAGAATTGAATTTCCGAATTGCTAGCTGGACTGCGTTTGCAGTCATAGCATCATTTATCTTTCCTGAATCAATCATTTGGAGTACTTCCTCAAAAGAGAAAAAGTGTCGGCTTTTTATGTCTTCACCTAGCTCGATTCCGTTTTCTCTTATTACCTCAT
This sequence comes from Candidatus Cerribacteria bacterium 'Amazon FNV 2010 28 9', assembly GCA_003176165.1. GTDB lineage: Bacteria > Patescibacteriota > Microgenomatia > UBA1400 > UBA12028 > PSRQ01. Next base: position 722 of record PSRQ01000015.1, on the reverse strand, counting down.
TGTTAACCACAACCATAAAAAGAGTAACCAATTCTGTGTTAAAACTGTGCAGCGGATAAAAAGCGCCGAGATTCGTCAGCAATTCTTCACTAACATCAATCCCAGCCTCTTCCTTTAATTCTCTAACAGCAGCCTCTTTAACTGATTCATTCTGATCAATTCCACCGCCTTGAACTTCCCAACTATAGTCGTTGATAACATATCTATGTTCTTTGTGGAGTAAAATTTTCCCTTGATCACTCACAACTACCACGCAAACGCCGTTTTTCCTTTTTGCATATGCATAGGTACCTTTAGATCCATCGGGAAATTCAATTTCATCTTGGTAAAACCGAACCCAGTTATCTTTATAGAGTTCTTTTTCATTAATTTTCTTAAGCATAAAAGCATTCTAACAGATGGTAATAGTTCAAGCATCTAAACGGAGTGTATTAAGCCTAGTAGTTTCATATCTGGCAAGAAGGTATTAAATAAGTCTACTAGATCAGCGATGATCGAGTTCGGTTGCGGAAGGCATGGGGTCACATTCTTCCATCCCACTTGCCTACTTCGTTATGAAGGTACGACAGAACTCCTGGGTATCCAAATCTTCAAGGGCAAGAACATTCTTGGTTATGTGAATAAAATGATTCAAATTCGCTGATTGGCAGAGGGCATCGTTATACACTGCATATACCGTCCCGCTATCGATCACAGAGCTAATGGCGTGCCCCACAGGCTTC
>PSRQ01000031.1 GCA_003176165.1 Candidatus Cerribacteria bacterium 'Amazon FNV 2010 28 9' | reverse complement strand
ATACCCGTTGGGTATTGGGAATGGTTTCGCAAGGATGGGACAAAGATGCGTTCTGGATGTTTTGAGAATGGAAAGCAGATTGGAGAATGGACGACGTATGATAGAAAAGGAAATGTGTATAAAGTGACAAAAATGAAATGAATGAACTCTCACGAGTCACTGGGAAGCTGAACTCGTTGAATGATATGGAAGTATTCAAAAAGCGCATTGAGTTTTTCGACAAATGGGAGCAATTTTTCTCTAATCTGAGCGGCTTGTTCTTTGTTACTCAGATAAAAAGACCATTGTTGTTGACGACGAGGGAGAGCTTCCATATAGGTATAGAACAGAGACTGATAGTCAAAAGAAAACGTAAATGTATTTTCATATGCTCCTTCTTGGCTTGAAGGATTTGCGATATTGAAATTGGTTGTTTCAAATGTGAATGAACTTGCATCTTTACCGAAGACAATAGTGCAATACTCATCTACATTATCTTCAGAACGGTAAATCGGTTTGCCCTCTAATGATTGAGCGATGCGCTGAAGCTGATCAAACATGTTTTTGTAGATTGCTTCGGGGCTATTTGGTTGGGGTTCCTGAGGAAGTTTGCGGTCCATGTATATTGTGTATCATATTTCGTATCTAAAAAGAAGATGGGCTCGTTTTTTTTGAGCTATGAGTAAAAAAGAAAAACCCCTCTCCATAGGAAAGGGGTTTATGATCCAGGTTAACGTTTGCGCAGCGGAGGAAAACGATCGTCTTCCTCACCCTGTGCCCCTCTGATCATGGTCTCGACGGCTTCCCGCCAAGTCGGCTCTTTTGGATCAAGTGCCAGGGCCTGGTTCGCAATGGCATTTCCGATTGCTTCCTTGTCAGTCCCTTCGGGTAGGGAAAACGCAAACTGCATAGCAGCTGCGACCTGGGAGCCGGTGTTGAGAGTTTTAACCAATGCGATCAACTTCTCGGCCTGTTGGTTACTAAACACGATATCACTCACCTTTTTATACAAGGTTTTCCTCTGTGGAATTGCAGAGTCCTATAGTATAGCACGGGATTCCAAAAAGTCAAGAAAATCTAGGGAACAGGAGTTACAATAGCTCTATGCCAACACCCAAATCAGTCGATGAATACCTAGAGAGTGTGCCATCGAAGTTCAAACAAAAACTGCAAGACCTTCGTGATACGATCCGATCCGCCGCGCCAAATGCGCAGGAAAAGATAAGTTATGGCATGCCCTACTATGACTACAAGGGACGATTGGCATATTTTCGGTTAGCGACTCATCATATCGGGCTATACATTCCCGGCCCGATTTTAAAAGAATTCGCTAGTGAGCTCCAAGCCTATGAAACAACTGATGCGACGCTGCGTCTTCCTTTGGATATGCCGCTCCCTAAAAAGCTCATTGGCAAATTTATCAAAGCACGAATGAAACTCAACGAACAACATGCCCATTCTCAATAGATTATTTTTCTTCTTCTAGCTTTTTGGTATGATACCCACATATGACAACAACCCTCATCCCTTATCTTAATTTTCCATCGCAGAGTAAGGCAGCCATGGAGTTTTACCACTCTGTTTTTGGTGGAAAGCTCACGATGCAAACATTTGGTGAGAGTGGGATGAAAGTCTCTGAACAAGAAAAAGATTTAGTCATTCATGCTGAACTCAAAACAGATCTGTTTACGATCATGGCAAGTGATGGCGGTGTGATGCATGCTGTCACGATGGGTAACAACATCAATATGAGTTTGATTGGAACCGATGAGGTACAACTACGAGGTTTTTTTGAAAAGTTATCTGAAGGCGGGAAAATTGACATGAAGCTTGAGAAACAATTTTGGGGTGATATGTACGGTCGATTGACCGACAAGTTTGGCGTTCACTGGATGGTCAACATCAGTGCGCAAAAATAATCAGCCGGTTTTTCCTCTCTCTTTCTCTTTCTTTGTATAATTTCTATATATGTGGGTATATATTGGATGCAGAAAGAATTCCTATGGACAAAACAGAAGAACTTTACAAAAAAACAAAAATGTTGCGGGATGAATTGAAAGCACATGCGCAAGTAGTTGAAGATCCTAAATGTGCTGCACTGTGTGAGACAGCAGGTGAAGTAGTAGGTGGGCTCGAATCAGCATTCGATCACTTCTTACAAAAAAGTGAAAAGGCGTGGCAATGACAATGAGACAAGTAACTCTGGAAATTAGTGCGTTCTCATTTTATCGACCTGCATCATGATAATCCCTTGTACCATGTCGAGAATGAAACCCAAGATGAGAACGATGATGAAGGATGAGACGCCCAGTCCAAAGACTTGTGAGACTCTCGTCACGAGCCAAAGGCTTACGACATTGACGAAAAAATACGCGATCATGAGTTCGATGGGTGACATCATCTTTTTTCTATTCATTTCGTAGACGCGAAGGAAAGGCATTACTAATAATGTGAGCAGAGAAATTGTACTTGCGCTCAGTATGATTGCCCAAAGTGTGGTGAGACTCATTGTTCCAAGAACTACTTGTTTGGGAAAATATATGTTTGCTAGACCAATCACCAACGCATTCACAATAGCGACGATGACAAAAGAGATTGTGAACATCATGCCTGTGTTTTGTGATTGTGGTACGATTTTTGCTTTTGCCATAGGATTCCTTTCGCTGCGATAAAAATTGTTCTCTATTCACGATAGCATATTCGACTTTATAAAGACATGTTTGATATACTCACTCAACAAGGAGAACAACCTATGCAAAAGATTACCCCCTTTTTATGGTTTGATAAAAACGCTGAAGAAGCAATGCATTTTTATACGTCGATTTTTAAGAGCGCAAAGATTGTGAGTTTGCAGCGTTACCCGGATGGTCCATTGGATGGACCAATGAAGGGTATGGAAGGAAAAGTGTTGACTGCCGTGTTTGAATTGGAGGGCCAAACATTTATGGCCATTGATGGAGGTCCATTTTTCAAACCAACAGGCGCGGTGTCATTTTATGTTGAATGTGAGACCCAGGAGGAAGTTGACCATTATTGGAATGCGCTGGCCCAAGGAGGTGATCCCAAAGCTCAGCAATGCGGATGGTTGCAGGATAAATATGGATTTTCTTGGCAGATTGTTCCGACAGCACTTCCACGTCTTTTACAAGATAAAGATCCAGTCAAATCAGGAAAAGTCATGCGAGCGATGATGCAGATGAAAAAGATTGAGGTTTCCAAACTTGAAGAGGCCTACAATTCCTAATCATTGTTCTATGATATAGTAAACGCATTATTGTAAAGGAGATTCCATATGAAAACATGTCCTGTTGTGCATTTTGAAATGCCCTATAAAGATGGAGAAAAAACTGCAGAGTTTTATAAACGTGCATTTGGATGGCAAATGAGCCAAATGGATGAAAAAATGGGAAATTATATATTGGCAGGAACGACGGAAGTTGATGAACACATGATGCCTAAAAAGCCGGGCGCAATCAACGGTGGTTTTTACCCTGCGTCAGCAGATGATCCCTCAAGTATGTATCCTTCGGTCACGATTGGTGTGGATGATATTAAGCAAAGTATCGAAGATGTAAAAAAAGCTGGAGGAAATGTGCTGGGTGAACCAGTCATGATTCCTGGAGTTGGGTGGTATGTCAAATTTTATGACCCAAATAAAAATTGTGCGAGTATGCTCGAACCCACGCGGTAGCAGAAGTTTGTCGTTTCATTCTACTACACAAAGTACCCCAATAATTGCATGATTCCCAAAATTCCATGCACGAGGCCCAAGATAACAGTCGCCCACGCGAAGTACTTATGGAGGTTTGCCCATCTGAGTCGGACTGGGGTGTTGTCTAATGGATCTGGTCCTGGCCGTTTTCCTTTCCATGGGAGAGGTAACTGACTCCACGGCATCGCAAAGCATGTCGCAAAGTTAAGAATGAATACGACGGTTAATACAATTCCACTCCATGCAAGAAGTGAGAGACCGGCAATTCGAATAGGTGTGGCATACCAGGGTTGTGAAGCGTTTTTTGTTGCTTGAGCGAGGGGTGATGCCTGTGAGAGGGTTCCTGTCGGTGATGAGAGTGGAGATGCTGATATCACGTTGTATGTTCCCACGACAGGAAGTCCTTTCAGCACTTCTTCTCCATGGGGTGCTCCCGCCATTTTTCCCGTTAAATCTTGCCCTGCCAAGTTGCCGTAATGTGATCCATTCGTCCATTGTTCATTTCCGGTTACGTCGTATACCATTCCGTTGTAGGCAAAGTATGCTTTGTGTCCATCTTTCCCGTCATACTGAGCCAAATCAGCTGCGGTAAATGAGGGAAGATTCTGTGCGTACACAACACGGTATGGTTGAAAGAGAACGATTCCCCACATCAAACAGACAAAAAAGAGTAGTTGTGCTATTTTCATAGATTCGTTTTTGGTGTTGGACTTGCTTGAGGAGCGCGATTCCCGATAGGAATAATGTATACAACTGTTTCGGCCGGATCAATATTGAGCGCTGTTTTGACATCATCGACTCCTCCCGCTGTGACGACGGTCGCAAGTTTCATACTTTCAGTTTCCAAATAGACATTTTCACCAATATGTCCACCTTCAAGATATGTTGAACCTGTCGTTCCTGTTGACATTTGCTTGAGGCCTTTATCAAATGCTGCTGAAAGAATAAATGTAACAGGTGCGGCTTTGGCGACAGCTTCAGCTTTTGAAGCATCAAATTGTTGGACTGCGTTGGGCATATGCATATCACCAAGTGCTTGTTTATCAGGAAGATATTCATACAATCCTGGGGTGAGTCCAGTGATGGAACGTGCAAGAACGTAGACCGTATAGGGGTAAACATCAAATGCTGAAGGAGCTGCTCGTTTCCCACCAACTTGATCTGTGATCCCCTGAGCTGACCACAAGAGCTGGCTTACTTGAGCAAGCGTCAGTGGGGTAGTTGCAAATGTACGTCTGCTGCGTCTATCAGCGATAGCTTCTTCGACGGAGACAGCTCCTTTCAGTTTTGGTGAAGGAAGAGAAATCACTGATGCATATGAGCGTGGGACCGGAAGACGTGGAGTCGTTGTCGTCGCAGTAGAAAGGGGTTGTGTTACGGTAGTGGTGTGGAGAGCTTCTCGTTTTGCATTGATCAATAAGATTCCACAGATAAGTGTTGTAGAGAAGAAGAGAAGAGCCAAAAATGAAACAGTGCTATGCCGCATAGGTAATCCTCCTTTTAGACATTTGGTACATACTCCAGGTAGTGGGCATGAAGTACAAGACTCCATTTCTTTATTACATACGCATGTTTGTTCACTAGTCAATACGGATTTCAGTATTTTTTCAGACTATGTATGCAAATTTGGTGGTGTAGACTTATTGGTGATGGTACATACACTTTCACTATTGAAACGCTATACCGGCTTCATGATTCTTCTGTTGCTTGGGTATAGTTTATTCACTTTTTGGAGTAGGCATACATTTCCTTCGCTGTTTCTTTTCGTTGGAGTAATTCTTGCTGGTCTTTTCCCATTTGTCATCGATATGATCCAAACAATGCAAAAAGGGAATTTTGGTGTTGATCTCATTGCTGTGACAAGCGTTCTTGCTGGACTTGTTGTCCATGAATATATAGCGGCGGCAGTCATTCTCTTCATGCTCTCGGGTGGCGAATTGCTGGAAGAATTTGCGATCCGCAGAGCCAAAAAAGAGATCACAGCATTGGTTTCCCAAGCTCCTGTCTCTGCACATATGCGAAAAGAGAGAGGACTTTGTGATGTTTCAGTAGATACTCTTCAAATTGGAAATGAAGTCATTGTAAAGCCAAATGAAATGATTCCCGTGGATGGTGTTGTGATTGAAGGAAATTCAAGTGTGGATGAGTCAAAAATGACAGGGGAAAGTGCTCCAGTACAAAAAAGAATTCACAGTAGCGTGTATAGTGGTACGACAAATGGTGAGGGGATTCTAACAATCCGTGTGACTGCAACCAGTAAGCAAAGTAAGTATGCTCAAATTATTGAACTCGTCCAGCAAGCTCAAGAGCACAAAGCTTCTTTTATACGAATGGCAGATCGGTACAGTGTTTGGTTCACGATCATTGCGTTCTCACTGGCTGCACTTGGATGGCTCATCAGCCATGATCCCCGTACTGCGTTGGCAGTATTGGTCGTTGCAACTCCCTGTCCGCTGATTATCGCAGCTCCCACAGCATTTGCCGCAGGAATTAGTTTGGCAGCAAAGAAAGGTATCTTTATCAAAGATGCTACAAGTATTGAACAGCTTGCATCTGCTCAAACGATGCTTTTTGATAAGACTGGAACGGTGACGTTGGGCGTTTCTGCAATTGAAGATTGGATCGTTTTACGAGGTGAAAAAAAAGATATCCAGTCCTATGCGTGCTCTCTTGAACAATTTTCAACGCACATCCTCTCTCGTGCATTCTCAGAGTATGCACATACGCATCATATACCATTATACAACGTGGAAGCGTATACAGAAATATTGGGGAAAGGGGTGAGAGGGAAAGTGCAGACGCACACTGTCCTTGTGGGAAGTGCTTCCTTTCTGCTGAGTAAGAGGATCTCTATTCCGAAAAATATTCTTTTACGTGAAGAAGAGATCCAAGAGAAAGGTACCCGCATTGTGTATGTGGCAATTGATGAAGTATGTGCCGCTATTATCCATATTGGGGATCAAATTCGTCCTGATACAAAGAAATTTTTTGCGGAACTGAAGAGGGAAATTCCTCATATTGCGCTTGTAACAGGAGATAGAAGAGAAATTGCCCAGAATGTGGCAAAACAGATTGGAATCTGCGATATTATTTCTTCATGTTTACCTGCTGATAAAACCAAAGTTGTCAAGCAGTATCAACGCCAATTTTCTCCTGTAGTGATGATAGGAGATGGAGTAAATGATGCTCCTTCTTTAGCAACTGCCGATGTTGGAATCGCGATTGGGGGATCGCAGTCGACTGCAGCGACACAAGTGGGGGATATTGTAGTTATGCCATCAGGATTGTCTGTCGTTCTTGATGCGCTTCATATAAGCAAACGAGTCATGACCATTGCTACACAAAGCATTGTCGTGGGGATTGGATTAAGCATCATTTTGATGATCTTGAGTTGTTTTGGGGTGATTCAGCCTCTCTACGGAGCTTTCTTTCAAGAGTTAATAGATGTTGCTGTTATTACAAATGCCCTGCGCGTGCTCGTCCCATAAAAGCAGTATGCGCATTGATTATTGATGAGGAAAGCCTAAGAATAGAACCATGAGACACACACGTTTTCACTTTTGGTTACACTGTCTACTGGCTGTTGGGATGTGTGAAGGAGTGGGTTTCGCAAGCTCTTTCTTTACTTTTTCATCTATTCGAACTTGGTATTCTACACTACATACACCTTTTTTTACTCCACCCTCTATGGTGTTTGCACCCGTGTGGACGACTTTGTATGCCTTGATGGGAATTTCTCTTGCTCTTGCATGGAAAAAGAAGAAAAATATATCCTTTCGTTGGTTTTGGATTCAGCTCTGTCTTAATGCTCTGTGGTCACTGATTTTCTTTGCAGCAAGAAACCCGTTATTAGCAATGGGTATTTTGGTTGTCTTGTGGGGAAGTATTGTGATGACAATGCGTTCTTTTCATTCGGTTCGGATTGCATCTGTTCTTCTCCTCCCCTATCTGATTTGGGTGAGTTTTGCAGGTATCCTCAACCTCAGTATTGTTCTACTCAATAGATAGAAAAAACAATCTATTACTGTGTATCGACTTTCTCCAGTACAGTCAAAAGTTGATGTAAAATCATGGACACATGAGAAGCTATCTCTAGCGCGAGTGTACCCGTTTCGTTGCTATCTTTTTCAGGATATCGTTGCAATTCTTGCATAAGTCTTTGGAATAACGAATGAAGCGGTTGTATTGTTTCAAACAAGTTGGGAAATAGTTGTGGCAAGAATTGGAGTCCATACCATTGATTTACGCGTAATCGATTTGTTTCGTACCACTTCGTTACTTCAGAAGGGGCATTATCTCGAATACGTTTCGACATGATTCTTCTCATTTGGTGGTCCGGGCCACAGGAGTCGGTAATCGTTGGACCCTCAAGGTAGCTTCTGATGATCTGCGCACAACGTTCAACTTCTGGATCATCAAATGGTTGTATATATTCACCAAGGTCAACAACAACGATGTGCTGTTCAATGTGTTGAAGTGACCGCGCCAAGTATAATTGGTTTTTTTTAAATTCGTGAGCGTTTCGTTCTGGGAAGTTCATTGTGGTTTAGTATAAACCACAACTTTACCTTTTTCTTACTCACGGGTACGGGATTGTGATTGAAGAATACTCCTAATTTCTTGGAAATTGAGTTCGATAGGATTTGTTTGAGTATCTTTTTGTTGAGAGTCTTCTTGTGTATAAGGAAATGAGTTCATCATAGACAGAGATGTACGAATAATAGAGATACTTTATGCTGTAATCATTTGAAGGAGACTCAAAAAAAGTAAGAGTAGAGTAATACCTCTTAGGTGTATTTGCGAATCATTGTGTATAGGAGAGAAAGATCAAATGGTTTAGGGATAAAAGCGGTGGCCCCCATCCGTTTCGCCTCCTCTCTTGCCTTTGGATGAGCTGAGAGAAGAATAAGAGGAATTTTGGCAGTTAAGGGATCTTTTTTTAGCCCCTCAATCACGGTTGTTCCGTTTGATCCAGAAAGAAGATAGTCAAGAAGAATTAAATGAGGATGATATGTGTGTGCCAGTTGCGGGGCCATATCAGCATCAACCGTTCCAATAACTGTGTAGTGTTGGATTTCAAGCGCTGCACGCATCGCTTCAACTATCGTTGGGTCGTCATCAATGACAAGAATTGTTGCCATTCGTTATCTCCTTTGTTTACAGGGGTAATGTTACACGAAATGTTGAACCTTTTCCGTACGTGCTTCGTACATCAATGGTTCCTTTATGTCGTTTGATAATTCCAAGACTGATGTACAGTCCAATACCAAGTCCTGGAAATGTCTGATCAGTCGCATCGAATACACGATAAAAACGATCGAAAATTTTATCAATGTGTTCTGGTGCAATACCAATTCCTTTATCTTTCACGCTAATATGTACATATTTCTCATCCTTTTCAATGGAGATCTGAATAATTTCTGATTCGGGAGAGTATTTAATGGCATTGGAAATGAGGTTTGTGAGGACTTGTCCGATACGATCCCGATCTGCATATATATGAATATGCGCGTGATCGACAAGGCGCATATGATGGTGTTGTGTAGTGGTTTGTAGCACATCAATTGTTTCTTTTGCGAGGTTATGCAGAGAAAAATCACTTTTGTTGAGTTGCAATTTCCCAGCCTGGATTTTGGTAACATCCAAGAGTTCGCGGACCAAAGTCGTCAGATGATCAATTTGTCGATCCATGTGAAGCAAATATGTACGAGTTTGTTTGTTTTTGGTAAGTTCGGGTAATTGCAAAAGAACTTCATTAAATACTTTGATGCTCGTCAATGGTGTTTTGAGCTCGTGACTGGCCATACTAATGAAGTCATCTTTTCGTCGTTCGATTTCCATGCGACCCGTAATATCTACATTTACAAAGCGGATGCCAATTCGCTCTCCTTCCTCGTTGCGTAGTGCCGAAACGTAGGATTGAATCCAAATAATTTTTCCCTTTTTAGTGATCCAACGATATGAAAAAATACCATGAGTTCTTTTTGTAAAAAGCGAATGAATGTATCCGACAACACGAGTTGTATCTTCAGGATGGACAAGCCTCAACCAAAACCCTTCGTGTGCATACCACTCATCTAATTCAAATCCCACCATGCGTTTTGCAAACGGACTAACAAATGTCGTATGTTCTTTTCCAAGTTCCCCTTCACCTTCCCATACCACACCACTGACGTTAGCGACCACATTTTGTAACCGTTCTTTTTGAGCGGAAAGTTCTTCATATAAAGTAGCATTTTCAATGGCAAGAGCGACGCTCGATGCAAATTGTTGTGTTATTTCAACGCTTTGTTCATCAAAGCGCTGGTGGGTATCTGTTGTAGCGAGGCTAATTGTTCCGATTGTGTGTCCTTTGATTTGAATAGGAACAATCAGTAGAGAAGTAAGATTTAAACGTTGCAAGAAGCGAAGACGCGAATGATCTGCCACGTGATGTTGGAGAAATTGTTCTGTAACAAGAGGGAAAAAAAGAGTCTTTCCTTGTCGAAGATCTTTCGCAGTTTCGCTATCTTGCTCAAAAAGATGATGACGCACTTTACGAAATCGATTCACGATTGCAACCTTGTGCTTATCTGCATGTGCAAGCGCAACATAGTCCGTTGATCCATCGTCATGAATCATGTCGATTGAACACCAATCAGCAATAGAGGTTACTGTAGTTTTCGCAAGTTCACGCAGTGTTTTTTTATATCGAAACGAATGAGATAAGATACGATTTGATTCAGCCTTGAAACGCAGCATTTGTTCAGTCTGTTTTTGTTTTGTAATATCGTAACTGATTCCGATAAAACGCAAAGGTTCTCCACGTCTTGTATAGAAAAATTTACCTTGCGTTTTGATCCAGCGAAGCGTTGTGTCCTTATGAAGGATTCGGTATTCAATATCACAATCTTTGTGTGTCGCGCAATCTCTATTTATTGTTTCAATAAATAGTCTATGATCGGAGGGAAGGATGATTTGCTCAATTTGCTCAAATTTTCCGCTAAATAGCTGAGGATGTAAACCGAAAAGATGTAATTGTTCCTCTGAACACCATATCTGGTTAGTGTTTAGGTTCCATTCAAGTGTACCAATGCCTCCGGCATACTGTGCGATCTCTAAGCGTTGCTTATATGATTCAAGCCGCTCTTCTGTCTGTTTTCGATCTGTAATATCGATAGTAGACCCAACGTATCCCGTGTATTGGTTACTATGGTATTGAGGTTTCCCGGTGACAAAGACCCATCGGTATGCTCCACTATGATGATGAAGACGGTATTCAGCATGGAAGGGTTGTTGATGCTGAAGTGCAAGTCGATACGTAAACAAATATTGTTCAACATCATCTGGATGGATATCACTAATCCAGCCATCACCGCATTCTTCCTGCAGTGATCGTCCTGTGAAAGAAAGCCATGCTTCATTGAAGAAGATCCGTTTTCCTTGTTGATCAGTTTTCCAGATCATCACAGGAATACTATCCGCAAGTATTGCAAATGAGGAAGGGACCGAAGGTGCATCAAGATCTAGTGAATGTGTCGGTACAAATAGGGGCATCTCCATATCAAAACAATCATAGAGTTTACGAAACTCTTACTCTCCTACGACGAGGTTAATTCCACTCTAGGTATATCATAAGTGTTTGTTATGCTGAGAAACGAAGAAGTCGTCCTACCCAAATAAAGACAACTGCTCCGATTGTAGCAACAATGATGCTATAAAGATTAAAACCTGTAATTCCATACGACCCTACCAAATTCATAAGAAACCCTCCAAGGATAGCTCCAATAATGCCTAGAATAATATCTCCCACTGCTCCTGAATTGGTTTTCATAACAATAGATGCTAACCATCCTGCAATGAGACCCAAAACAATCCATGCGATAATACCCATACGCGCTCCTCTCTATTACTTTAGTACATTACTGGATGAACCTTATGAAAGATTAGGAAAAATGTAAGAATATGGAAAGTTCACACGCCGCACCAAAAACAATTTCAACCTATCGGCATGATATTCGTAATCATATCAGTGTCATTCGTCTCTATACTCAACTATTGCAGCAGCGATTGAAAGAGGCACAAATAGACGATCCCCGTTTTGAACAATACATCACAACGATTGTGAATCGTACCAAACAACTGGAAGAGGAATTTGAACAGTTTACGGTGTAGGTGGACGAAGCATGTATCCAAAACCGCGTACTGAGACAATAAGTTTTTGAGGAAAATCTTTATCAATTTTTTGACGCAGGTACCCTACATATACATCAACGACACGCGATTCAACATCTGGAGTATATGCCCAAACAGTACTTAAGATCATTTCCCGGGTTAACACTTTTCCTGCGTTCAGTGCAAGGTAATGAAGAAGAGTATACTCGGTACGAGTAAGAGGAATATTTTTTTCTCCCCGCTTCACTTCAAATGTTTCAGTGTTAATCTCCAAATCGCCAATTCGAATAACGGGATCTTTTGTATTATCGCGAAGTCGCGCTTGTACTCGTGCAAGAAGCTCATCGCTATTGAATGGTTTCGTGATATAGTCGTCAGCGCCTAAGTTCAACCCTTTTACGATCTGCTCGCCTTGATCTTTTGCAGTGAGCATGATAATAGGAAGAGAAGGGAAAGTCTTTTTTAATTGAGTACACACACTTTCCCCGTCGATATCAGGTAAGGTAAGGTCAAGCAAAACGAGACTGGGACTGATTTGCTCAACGAGCTTAATAGCTGGAACTCCTTGATTCACAGGATATACAAGATACCGGTGAGAAGTGAGGAGTTCTTCTAAATATCGTGATAGATCTTTGTCATCTTCAATGACAACAATAGTTGGAACGACACTCATGGGCACTAGTATAGCAGTCATTTATACTCTGCATAGGTATGTCGGTTAATTATTACGTAACTCTTACAAAATAAAGATGTAACATCTTTAGTGTGTGATAGTGCTGTGAGAGAAAGGTATGATTTTTCATCATTTTTTAACAAAAAGGAGCTATATATGACATTTCGGGAACAAGCTTGGGAATGTATCCGCGAGATTCCGAAAGGAAAAGTAGCGACCTACGGTCAAATAGCACGCCGTATCGGAAATCCCGATGCTGCTCGGGCTGTTGGACTTGCAATGAAGATGAATCCTGATGCCCCGCGAACTCCTTGCCATCGTGTAGTCGCGAGCGATGGATCGTTACATGGCTACTCCGCTGGGGATGGTATACCAACAAAGAAAAAAATGTTGCAAGCGGAAGGAGTAGTCTTTGTTGGTGATAAAGTTAATCTTTCGATTTCACAATGGAAGCCTTAATGCACCGCCGTAATTGTATAGGTGATGATTCCTGCAGGAGCGTGGAAAAGCACGATATCTCCTACTCTCTTATGGACTAATGCTCTTCCTAGAGGACTTTCCATAGAAATTTTATAGTGTCGTGGATCAGATTCAAATTGACTAACTAGTGTATAAGTTACTCTTTTCTGATTTGTACTTAGTTCAACGATTGATCCAAAAGCAATACAATCTGTTTGTGTTTTTTCTTGAATATGAGCTTGGTTGAAAACCTGATGCAATTCACGCAATTGTCGACTCAAATTGCCAAGCTCCATTTTGGCATATCGATATGCACCATTTTCTGACAAATCACCTTGTTCACGGGCAACCTTCAACCGCTCAAGGGTCGCCGTATAGTCGGCTTGTAAACGGATGATTTCTTCTTGGAGATGTTGATAAAAGGAAGCGGTAATGGGAATCATACTGCCCAAGTATAGCAAAACTGCTTGTTAGCGACGTGGCGTGGGAACTTTTGCTCCTTTTTTACGCGCCTCTGACAGGCCAATTGCAATGGCTTGCTTGCGGCTAACTACTTTTTTCCCCGATCGACCTGACTTCAGCTTTCCTTGCTTCATTTCATGCATGACTTTTGCAACTTTTTTAGATGCAATTTTACTGTACCTTCTCATAGGCCTCCTTTCATGTAGGAAGCACAATAGTGGATGTGTATAAGCTGGAAGCGAAGAAGAAGTAAGAGGAGAGAAAAAATAGTTTGTGTAGCGTTTGTATGCTAGTGTATATACATGGGAATTCTTCTCATCTTTGCGTTCATTTCAGGATTTGTGACGATTGCTGCTCCGTGTATCTGGCCATTACTTCCCGTTATCCTCTCTGCATCTGCAACAGGTGGAAAACAGAAGCCGTTGGGGATTACTATTGGAATTTCCCTAAGTTTTGGGGCTGCCACACTGTTACTTTCCACACTCCTTGCTCATCTTCCAATCGATGCGAATGTCTTACGATACTCAGCAGCAGTAATTATTGCTCTTTTGGGTGTGGCTTTACTTTTTCCTGCGATTTCAACGCAGTTGGAAGCTCTAGTCAGTCGATTGAGTGGCCAACTTCCTATGGGTGCTTCTACAAATACAAAGAATGGGTTTTGGGCAGGCCTACTTGCTGGGTGTTCGCTAGGGCTTGTATGGGCACCATGTGCTGGACCGATTTTTGCAACGATTGCTGCGCTTGCCGCAACTCAAAAAGTCACGATTCAATTGGTATTGGTTACTGTGAGTTACGTCATCGGCATAGCAATTCCTCTATTTTTATTTGCAACGCTTGGAAATACATTTTTTACAAAAAAGAGATTGTCTTTGCCTACGGAGTCTATTCAACGTGTGTTTGGGGCAGTGATGATCGGTATGGCAATTCTTATCGCGACCAATGAAATTGTGGTGTTAGAAGCAAAACTTCTCGATCTTTTTCCTAACATTTCGAGCAAATTAACGAGCATTGAAAACACAGTGGCAGTGCAACAACAATTATCCGTGCTTAAAAATCAGCAACCAGCTCTAATCGTTGGGACAGGTATATTGAATACATCTTATAAAGCACCAGCAATCGTCGGAATTTCTCATTGGTTAAACTCCAGTCCACTGACGCTCGCTCAATTAAAGGGGCATGTCGTTCTCATCGATTTTTGGACGTATACGTGTATCAACTGTATCCGTACGCTTCCGCATGTAACGAGCTGGTATGCAAAATATAAAGATCAAGGATTTGTAGTAATTGGTGTTCATACCCCAGAGTTTGAGTTTGAGAAGGATACAGGTAATGTGCAAAACGCAATCAAACAATTTGGAATTACATACCCCGTTGCCCAAGATAATACATATGCGACATGGAATGCATTTGAAAATCAGTATTGGCCTGCTGAATATTTGATTGATGCAAACGGAAACGTTCGACGTACGGAATTTGGTGAAGGGAATTACAATCAAACGGAACAAGCTATTCAACAATTGTTGAAAGAGGCAGGGAAGACCGTTACGTTTTCATTGGATACAATGCCTGATACGACTCCGACGTTGAATATTTCTCCCGAGACATATTTTGGAGCGAATAGAGCTACGTACTTTTTCCCTACTGGAACATTGTCTGCCGGTACGCACAGTTATACGCTGTCGCCTGATTTGGATGAAAGTATGTTTAGTTTGGGCGGAACATGGAACATTCAAGCAGATAAAGCTGTGAGTGGTGATAGAGCTCAGCTTCTCTATGATTTTGTTGCCAGTAAAGTCTACGCTGTGGTACGACCTCCAAGTAATGGTTTAGGGGCACTGCGTGTCTATTTGGATGGGAAGTTGATCGATCCATCTGTGGCAGGAAGCGACGTCAAGGATGGGGTAGTGACTATCGACAAAGATCGACTCTACAATCTTGTTGATTTACATGGGAAAACAGAAGAACATCAACTTATGATTGTTCCTACCAATGGTATACAACTCTTCACAATTACATTTGGATAACGTTTTTTCCTTTTGAAAAGTATTAACATCTAAAATTTTTTCTGACAGTGAACGTACCGAATCCTGTAAGGACAACATTGTCTTCCTCTATAGGATTCCTAGGTGGAAATTCACCTGTTTTTTTCTTGCGCTTTGGCTTTTTCCCCGTTCGTCCTTCGATTTTATCGAACAGTTCTTCATCTCCGTCTATAGGGACCTCTTCTCCTTCAACGTTTGATGGTAATTCGTGTGGCATACATTCTCCTTTTGCCACATAGTATATACTCACTGGCGTTCATATGTACCGATGAGTTGTGCTGATTGTAAAATATGTCCAGTAAGTGCGTACTCAATCTCAGATCGTGTGGGAGGTTTGGGAAAAGAAAGAGCTTCATCGAGAGCGTATAGCGTAAAAACATAGTGGTGAAGGCCATTATGGGGACAGGGTCCGTCATATACAACTTCTCCAAATGTATTGATTCCTTGTGCGACTCCACTCGGAAATGGCTGCTCCAGAATGGTTGTCAGTGGGTCGATGTTATACATCATCCAGTGGGTCCATACGCCAGAAGGTGAGTCAGGATCATCCATGATAAGAACGAGACTTTTCGCATTGATGGGAATGTCAGTAAATTCGAGAGTTGGTGCTGTGTTACTTCCGTCACATGTGAATTCTGCAGGAATTGGTTGATTTGGCTGAAAATCTAAAGATGTGATGGTCATGGGTGCCCCTTTGTTTGCGAGAGTATGTATTGTTTTTAATGGAACCGTGCATGCAAAAAGAAAGAAATGACTGAGAATGCTGCACTGATTTTTCTCACATACTAGTTGTATCACAAACCGATTTTTTTCTTGTTCTCTTTTTTTACCCCAATAATCTTGTACAATAACTGCATGTCACGTTTTCGTGTATCACGCGTTTTTTTCAGTGTCCTTCTTCTTTGTGTCCTCTCATTGTTGTTTAAAGGACTGTATACATATTATGGCCGATTTAATTTTTCCTGGGATTTTTCGCGGGATATGCTATGGATTCGGCAGTTAACGATAGAACATAAACCAATTTTAGTTGGTCCATGGGGAAGTCTAGCGAATGCATACTTTGGACCCATGTACTACTATTTTTTGTCTATTAATTCCTGGATATTTGGTGCGGATCCGCGCACGGCAGTCATGATGGTATGCGTATTTTTGAGTTCATTGGTTGTAATCGGTTACTGGTTTGGGAAAAAAACGATTGATGTAAGTGCGGGTTTTCTTTATGCATTATTCTTTGCGATCAGCAGTGAAATGTATGTGCTTTCTCTCTATTCATTTTCACAGCAGCTCGTGCCGTTTTTCTATTTTCTCGTTTTCATGAGTTTGTGGTTTTTTTACAAAACACCTAAGCCGTTGTTTTTATTCTTAACTTGTTTTTGCGCGTCCCTACTTTTCCATCTTGAACCAACCAATATTCTTCCTGCATATGTAGCCATCGCGGGTGTGTGTTTATTTTTGCTGGTAAAAGGAAAGTTAAAGAATGTTGTGCTGATGATTATTACAGGAGTATGTGGAGTCACAATCCCCTACGTTACTAATGTGCTGTTTGACCTGCGTCACCATTGGGTGCAAGTGAAAGCGTTTATCAGTTTGGCCAATGGAACAGATGAAAGTTTAGTGGGAAAAATCGCATTTGTTCCTCGCATTTCTGATCGGTTTACACATATCGGTATGGTGATGGTGCAAACACTTGTTGGTGATCAGACACAAGTTGGAATTATTTTAATGCTTGGGGTTATCCTTATATGCATCTTTCGTTGGAAAACGATATGGAAGCGATTACAGGAACACCATGAATATGGAGAATATGTCTTGTTTCTTGTGTGGAATATTGGTGCAGTATTCATAGGATTTATTATTTTCTCACGATTACTCAAAGATTTTTATCTCTACATGGTGCCGGTACTCACAATTCTTCTCTTTGGAACACTCATTTCTTTTTTCTGGAAATTTCGTATCGTGCCACGTTTCTTGATCGGAGTGGTAATCCTTTTTCTTGTTTGGATCAATATGATTCCCGTTGTGAACGGGACACTGTTACAAGTACGCAGTCAAACATATGAAGTGGAAAAGAGGGCGGTCGATACGATTTATCAGGATGCGCGGGGTCGGCCGATCAATGTGTATACATATACGTCACTTATTTATGATTATCCGCAGCAGTATTTGTTTACGTGGTACGGGAATAAACAGTATGGATATATCCCTATTGAGTACGCATATGAGCCAAATCAACCTGAGTATGTATTGGATAAATCCATATTTGATGCAGGAAAAGCAACGCGTGCGAGTCAGGGAATACCAGTGACTTACTTCATCATGGAGCACGATCAACACGCAATTTATACAAAACAAAATTGGCTCAATTATTTTAAAGGAACGCCAATGCTGCTTCAAACATTGCCGGGAGATTTAGAGGTATATCGGTTAGAGTAAACATCCAACCAACATTAAACATCTACTATTAAACACTTTTTTCTTTTGATGTTATGTGTTCGTTGGATATTGATTATTGAACGTTTTGCAACTTTTTTTGTTTTCTGAAGAGGAATATACTACTTGAATTCAAATTGTTCTCTCTTATTAGAGAAGGAGATTCGTATGAGTACCATTGCCAATATCAAAGCACGTGAAATTTTTGATTCGCGTGGAACACCAACCGTTGAAGTAGATCTGTGGCTTGATGATGGAAGTTTTGGAAGAGCTGCTGTCCCGTCAGGGGCTTCCACAGGTATTCATGAAGCCGTGGAATTGCGTGATGAGGGCGATAAGCGCTTAGGTGGCAAAGGTGTTCATAAGGCAGTTGAAAATGTGACGACATTGTTATTTCCGGTCTTAAAAGGAATGACGGCTGATCAAAAAACTATTGACCAGAAAATGATTGAAATTGATGGCACTCGGAATAAAGAAAAAGTGGGAGCCAATGCAATCCTGGGAGTATCTATGGCTCTTGCAAGAGCGATTGCTCAAAGTACCAAGCAACCGCTATACCAATACTTTCGTTCGCTCTCTTCCACTGTTCCGGACAAATATGTTATGCCCGTGCCAATGATGAATGTGCTCAATGGGGGCAAACATGCGGATAAATCATCTGATGTACAAGAATACATGATCGTTCCTGTTGGCGCGACCAGCTTCAAACAGGCTATGGATATGGCGGCGAGTGTTTTTATGGCACTCAAGAAAAATTTGCAAAAAGAAGGATTTGCAACCACCGTTGGTGATGAAGGAGGTTTTGCTCCAAGTCTTGGTAATAACCGCGCTCCTTTGGAAAAAATTAAGCAAGCCGTTGAAGCCAGTGGGTATCAATTTGGCAAAGATATCATGATCGCCATCGATAGTGCATCGAGTGAATTTTTCGCCAACGGAAAGTATGAACTCAAAAGTGAAGGGCGAAGCTTAACTGACGATGAAATGATCGCGATGTATGAAGGATGGGTCAATGAATTCCCAATTGTGTCATTGGAAGATGGGTTGGATCAGGATGATTGGGAAGGGTACAAAAAATTGACACAAAAATTAGGAAATAAAATGCAACTCGTGGGTGACGATTTGTTTGTTACTAATGTAGAACGTTTACAAAAGGGAATTGATGAAAAAGTCGATAATTCCATTCTTATTAAATTGAATCAAATTGGAACGGTGACAGAAACAGTCAATGCAATTGATCTTGCTCGCAAAAATGGGTATACCGCGATCGTTTCCCATCGCAGTGGTGAGACAGAAGACACGACGATTGCTGACTTTGTGGTTGGCCTCTCCACCGGTCAAATTAAAACGGGATCCATGTCACGTACCGATCGTGTCGCTAAGTACAACCAATTGTTACGCATTGAAGAAGAACTTGGAAGCAATTGCGTATATCCAGGAATGAGTGTGTACAAAAAATAGGAGAATGTATGCAACGAAAAGTAAACGGTCCTGTCGTTTTAGTTGTTCTCGATGGATGGGGATTGCGCGAAGAGAAAGAGCACAATGGTGTCGCACTTGCCAATACTCCATGCTATGACAAGCTCTTGCAAACGTATCCATTCACCCAATTGGAAGCCTCTGGCGAAGCCGTTGGATTACCAGTAGGGCAAATGGGTAATAGCGAAGTGGGGCATACGACCATTGGTGCAGGATGTGTGTTGTACCAAGATTTAGTTCGCAT
>PSRQ01000028.1 GCA_003176165.1 Candidatus Cerribacteria bacterium 'Amazon FNV 2010 28 9' | reverse complement strand
GAACTGTAATTCCTTTTATTTTCTTCAGGACGTTGCCTGTATTGTCTTTTGATGCATCGTTGACAACGATAATCTCTTTTTTTAGTCCACACGTATTGCTCTTTTGTACAGTTGTGATCAATGTCAAAATTGTTTTCTCTTCATTATAGACAGGAATGAGGATGGAAATTGTTTTATACGAAGAATCCGCTTTTTTCATACTTGTGTTTTAAAGTATTCAAGCGTGCTTTGCAAGCCCTCTTTTAATCCAACTATTGGTTTAAAACCCAGCATGGTTTGAGCTTTAGTGATATCCGGTTTACGTTGTTTGGGGTCTTCAGGACGTGGAGTGATGTGTGTTGGTGTTTGATGTACATCTGCCACTTCATTGACGAGAAGTGCGAGTTCGTTCATCGTTATTTCGCTTGGGTTGCCCAAATTTACTGTTTCACCTGCAAAATCTCCTTTTTCCATCATTTGTAGTAACCCTTCCACGAGATCACTTACATAGCAGAATGAACGAGTTTGAGTTCCGTCGCCATGAATCTCAATTGGTTTTTGTTCCAGAACATTTAAGAAAAATCCTGGTAAGACGCGCCCATCGCGCAGATCCATTCGAGGTCCATAGGTATTGAATATACGCACAATACGTACATCCATCCCGAAATCGCGAGCATGGACTCCGCAAATCGTTTCTCCTAATCGTTTTGCCTCATCATACATAGAGCGTGGTCCATTTGGGTTAACATTGCCCCAATAGGTTTCTTTTTGGGGATGTTCCAATGGATCGCCGTAGATTTCTGAAGTGCTTGTAAACAGAAAGCGGGCCTGAGGATTATTTATAAGCAGATACTGAAGCAGTTGATGTGTCGCAAATGCATTGACCATGTATGTTTCAACAGGGTGCGCTTGATATCCAACTGGGCTAGCTGGGGAGGCAAGATGAAAAAGACAGTTTATAGTTGGTAGTTGGTAGTCAGTAGTTGACAGATAGGAATCTGGGTAATCAATCACGTCAGCTTCGATGAAGTGAAAATGTTCATGTGTTTTGAGATGTTCGATGTTTTCTTTGCGACCTGTCAAAAAATTGTCCACTCCAACAACGTTCGCTCCACTTTCTAATAATTGATCAATAAGATGAGAGGCGATAAATCCTGCGGCTCCAGTGACGAGAATGGTTTTTCCCTGATAGAATGAATGCATGAGGAGATGATAGCACAATTTTCAATTTACGAATTTACAATTTTTAATACATGAACAATGATTAATTCTCATAGCTGGTCTATTTATTATGAACAAACGTAGATTCTTTGTTCCAGTGATTGTGTTACTGATAGCGGTATGTATGCGTTTGCCACACCTTAATGGTTCCTTCTGGCTAGATGAGGCAGCGCAAGCTCTAGAGAGTAGCAGACCACTTGCCGATCAATACAAAATTCAAGATGATTTTCAACCTCCCCTTTTTCACTACTTGACGCATTTTATGATTATTAGTGGTACTTTTTTTATTCACCTCCCACCCCCTCTCAATCTCCCCCTCGGGCAGGGGGAGAGGATTGTGGAATGGTGGTTGCGTTCCACTTCTTTATTTGCTGGTCTTGCAAGCGTGGCTTTGCTTTTTTTGATCCTACAGAAAAAAGGAAATCAAAGAACTGCTATTGTGGGTTCACTTTTATTTGCCACATCATCCTTCCACATTTTCTATTCACAAGAATTGCGACCCTACGCACTTGCATGCTTTTTTGCGTGCTTGTCTTGGATTGGATTGTTAGGAGGGCAGAAAGCAAAGGTAAAAGGAGCTAAATGGAGTGATGTGATCTTTGTTGTTGCAACGATTGGTGGAATGTATTCGATGTATTTGTATCCTCTTATTACCTTGAGTCAAATACTATATGTTTGGTTTGAACAAAAGCCTCGGTTTGTTCGTACGTTTTTCTTATCTCTCTTCTCTTTTCTTTTCTTTCTCCCCTGGCTTCCATTCTTCTTGGGACAACTCAAAGCAGGAACAACGCTGACACAAACATTGCCAGGGTGGGCAGCAGCGGTAGCGACCCCACAATTAAAAGCTCTTCCGCTTGTTTTTCTTAAGTTTTTTATTGGGCAAGTAGAAATCCAAGGATCATTGGCACTGGGGCTTCTTGCAGGTATTCCCGTTTTCGTCTTTTTATTAATGTGTCTGTATATATGGAAGCAAAAGAAATATCGAATGTGGGTGTATTGGTTCTTCGTCCCTATTATTGCGGCTTGGATGGTTTCTTTTATTGTGCCTGTTATTCAACCCAAACGTGTCATGATTGCTCTGCCAGCCATGTGGGGAATTATAGCGATTGTTACTGAACAATTGGGGGAAAAGAAAAAAAGAATAATTGCTGGAATATGTCTGCTCGTCTTTTTCATTACAAATATCGGTACGAGTGTGCTCTATTACACCGTTCCTGCATATCAGCGAGAAGATTGGAGAACCCTCATCTCAAGATTAGAAAAACAAGAGAGTGGTTCAATTGCATTGTTTGCTTTTCCTTCACCGTATGCTCCTTGGGTTTGGTATAACAATGGGAGTATTAGAGCCCTCGCCTCTGGATCTATACGCTTAAATACAATTGAAGATGCAAATGTCTATAAAATTGCCACAGCCTCTTCTCAAATCATTGTGTTCGATTATTTACGGGACTTAACGGATCCAAATCATAGTACAGAGAAGTGGTTAAGGACAAAAGGGTATCATCAATCTCAAGTCCTTGATGGAAAGCAGATTGGATTTGTACGTATTTTCTCAAAAGAGTAAACTACTCTAAGGTAGGGATTGACGGGTCACTTCAAATGTAGGTATAGTAAGGAACCTATGGCTGATCAATTAACCGTTGGATTCGATATAACGTCTGTTTTGTACAACCGTGGAGTATCACGGTATACCTCAAATATGGTGCGGGCATTAGCCGCACTCGATGAGGGTCCAACACTGCGACTCTTTGGTTCATCTTTTCGAGCTAATCGCCAACTCAAGACGATGACCAAAAATTTACAAACTGAATCTGGCATTACAACAAAACCAAACATTCTCTCTTTTCCGCCCGCTTTTCTTTCTCGTATGTGGTATCAAGTAGGGCGATTGCACATTGAAAGCCTCATGCCCAAAGTTGATGTATTTCATGCATGGGAAGAGCTGATTCCACCCAGTTATAAAACGCCCGTTGTTGCCACGATTCATGATCTTGCCATCTTTAAATTTCCTGAGCTTGCGCATCCTCAGACCAAAGAACGACATACACTTGCTCTCAAGAGATTATCTCAATATGGCTCACATGTTATCGCGGTGAGTCAACAGACCCGAACCGATTTGATTGAACTTTTCTCATTTGCGCCGGATCATGTTCATGTGGTTCCAGAAGCAGTCCCATTAGAAAGCATTGTCTCAAAAACTGATCTCCTTTCTAAAGAAGATCTGGAAGAACGGTTTGGAATCAAACGCCCATTTTTCTTATGGGTAGGTATTAATGAGCCAAGAAAAAATTTGAGTCGCATGATGGATGCGTGGAGATCTTTCTCTACAGAGTATGATTTAGTTTTAGTGGGCTCTTCAGGGTTGCAATCACTAAAGCCAGAGCAGGGGGTAAAGGTGATTAGTGGTGCGAGTAGACAGGATTTAGCTTCTCTCTATTTTCACGCGACTCTTCTTTTATTTGCTTCTCTGTATGAAGGGTTTGGTTTGCCAATTCTTGAAGCATTTTATTATCAATGTCCTGTTATAACATCTAATAACTCAAGTATGCTGGAGGTTGGTGATGATGCGGCCTTTTTAGTAGATCCATACGAAGTGGAATCTATTCAGGGAGGAATGAAAGATGCGATTGCTAAAGGTAAATCGGCTGCTCGTCAGAAACTCATGAAAAAACAGGTTGATCGTTTTTCATGGGAAAAAAGTGCTCGTATGACGCTGGATGTTTACAAAGCTGCAAAAGCGGAAGGAAAGTTGGCAAAGTAACTTTCTAGTTACCTCTTCTGTATTTTTCTCGTATACTTCTTTTATATGGAATCGAGTGTTTTCCGTGTTGGTGTCAACGCTGGTGAAGCAAATGTGAGCAACCGTGTAGGAAGTAATACCTATGCCTACAAGTTACTTGTAGAGCTTGAAAAGCAAACCCGAACTCAACATGAAACAGTTGGGCCTGTTGATCACGAAACAGAGGTAAAGATTGAATGGACGATTTATCTTTCAGCTCCTCCTGTGGGAGACATGCCAAAAGAACGAGCCGGTTGGAGATATCGCGTGGTGACTCCAGCCTTTTTGTGGACACAGTGGCGTCTTCCTCTGGATCTTTTTTTTGCACGACAACCTTTAGATGTCTTTTTGAACTTAGGTCATTACGCTCCCCGTTTTTGTCCATACCCATCTGCAGTATGTGTCCTTGATTTAGGATATTTAAAATTTCCCCAATTTTTTCGTAAAAAAGACCTTTATCAACTGAAACACTGGACTGCATACAGTGTGAAGCAAGCAAAACATATTTTTACGATTTCTCAAAATTCTAAAAAGGATATTGTAGATATCTATCATATAAATCCTGCGGATGTATCAATCGTTTTTCCCGGTATAGGAAAAGGCCCTGATGCTGTTCCCCAAAAAGACGTGCTTATTGCAGAACATGAAACCTTAAAAAGATATGACCTTATTCCTCATCAATACATTGTATCTGTGGGAACAATTCAACCGCGCAAAAATATGATCAATGCGATCAAAGCATTCGAGGCGTTCAAAGGTGAAAGGGAAAAGTCGTCTCAACGGCGACCCGCCGAAGAGGCAGGGGAAAAAGAGAATTTAAAGTTGGTGTTTGTCGGGAAACCGGGATGGTTAACGAAAGAATTTGATGATGCAGTTGCCGCAAGTCCTGTGAAAAATGACATTATTGTGACCGGTTTTGTGGATGAAGACACAAAATATGCACTTCTGAAACACGCTGTGTGTAGTGTGCTAATTGGATATTACGAGGGTTTTGGAATTCCCGCTATTGAAAGTTTGCTATATTCTGTAACTCCAGTGGTTGCTGATACTGCGAGTTTGCCAGAGGTGGTAGGAGAGTTTGGCATCTTGGTGGATCCATATAATCCTGAAGATATTGCAAGGGGTTTTGAGGAAGCGATTGAACATCAACCTGATACTCAAACACGAATGCAGATGCGTGAATGGGCCCATCAGTTCTCTTGGGAAACCAGTGCCCGTGAAATGCTACACGTACTCGTTGATACGTTTTACACAAAGGATCATGAATGAAGATACTTGGAATAGATCCAGGATTTGATCGAGTTGGGTGGGCGATCGTTGATCGAGAGCTCTCTTTATTTCATCTTGTTTCTTGTGGGGCTGTACAAACGATAAAAACTGAAAGTTTACCGCAACGATTACGCAAAATCGCTCTTGAGATAAAGAACATTTGTTGTGAATTTGAACCTGATCAAGTAGTGATCGAAAAATTGTTTTTTGCAACAAACGCAAAAACGGCAATTGACGTCGCACAGGCACGTGGAGTTGTTCTTCTCACTTGTTTTGAACATATCAAAGATATTGTTGAATTAACTCCATTACAGATCAAATCGGCTGTGACAGGTGATGGTCATGCGGACAAAAAGGCTGTGGAGAAAATGGTACGATTGCAAGTCAAAGGAGTTCCTCCAAAAGTTCTTGATGATACGATTGACGCGATTGCCGCGGCTATGAGCGCATAAGAAATCGTGCTATAGTGGACGCCATGATCGCCTTTCTTTCGGGCAAACCAATGATTACTTCCACCTTCGTAGCTGTTGTATGTGGAGGAGTAGGCTATGAAGTGAAGGTAACACAGAGTTCAATCCGCCAGTTGGTGGGCAAAATTGAAGTTGAATTGTTTATTTACTCTCATATTAAAGAGGATTGTTTTGATTTATATGGCTTTTTGACAGAGAATGAGCGATCCTTATTTCTCAAACTCATCGGTGTTGATGGGGTAGGACCAAAAACGGCTTTAGGGATTATGGATGCAGGGATTGATGGAATTGTTCACGCAGTACAACACGCAGATGTATCATTTTTCCAAAAGTTACCGCGAGTTGGAAAGAAAAGTGCGCAAAAAATCATCATTGAACTCAAAAATAAATTGGGTGGGACGCAAGAATTGGAACTTGCTGAACCACAGGGAAAGGCAAAAGAAGTTGTGGAAGCATTGGTAACCCTGGGGTTCAATGAACAACAAGTCCTTAAATTGACAAAAGAACTTGATATTGAGGCAATGCGTGTGGAAGACGCCGTGAAAAAAGGAATTCAGCAATTAACTATTCACTCATATGAAACAAAATAAAGATCCTCGAGCAGAATCTACTCAGGAGGAAGAACAACTATTTACGTCACTGCGGGCTGACAATTGGTCGGATTTTGTTGGGCAAGACAATGTCAAAGAATCACTTCGGGTTGCTATCGATGCAGCGAAAGCTCGTGGTGAGGCAATGGATCACGTTCTGCTGTATGGTCCACCAGGTTTGGGAAAAACGACATTGGCGCACATCATTGCCAAAGAAATGGGCAGTAATATTCGCTTGACGAGTGGAACAGCGATTACCAAAGTGGGTGATTTGGCAGCAATTCTGACAAACTTAGCTCCAAATGATGTTCTTTTCATCGATGAAATTCACCGCCTAAATAAGCACGTGGAAGAAGCACTGTACCCTTCTATGGAAGATTTTGTGTTTGACGTGGTGATTGGAAAAGGTCCATCCGCGCGGACTCTGCGCTTGGATTTGCCTAAATTTACATTAGTGGGCGCGACCACACGGTATGGGATGCTCACTGGTCCGTTTCGCGACCGCTTTGGGATCACGCATCGTGTTTCGTATTACGATCCAAAAAAATTGTCATCGATCATTACACACGCAGCCAAAAAATTGAACGTAGATATTGATACAGATTCTGCACAAGAAATTGCGCGTCGTGCCCGAGGAACTCCACGCATCGCCTTGAAATTATTAAAGCGTGTTCGAGATGTTGCTCAAGTTCACCATGATAACCATATTAGTACAAAGATGATATCAGATGCGCTTGATCTGTTGGCCGTCGATCACATGGGATTGGATGATAGTGATCGACGTTTTTTGACGCTCATTATTGAAAAGCACAACGGTGGTCCGATTGGTTTGGAAACGATTGCTGCGACATTGTCAGAAGACGTGGGAACAGTAGAAGAAGTACTCGAGCCCTATTTAATGCAAATTGGGTTTGTCCAGCGCACGCCAAGAGGGCGCATGATTACGAAAAGAGCGTATGAGCATTTAGGGGTACCATACCGTAAAGATGAATAATTACGAAAGGACTTGTCCTTTGCCTGGTTGATTGAGTATCCTCCCGTTTTCAAATACGACTATGCCTCGTAGAACTGTTTTGATAACTCGGTCAAAGACAGTTCTTCCTTCAAAAGGAGTAGATTTTGCTTTTGTATGCATGTGTGTTCCTTGTATCTCCCAAGGTATATTGCGCTCTACTTCAATATACGTATTGTATTGTTCTTCGACGTTTAGTATTCGAAGAGGAGCATCATGTGTCATTTCTACGATACGTTGCAGAGTGATGTAGCCCGCGCTTTCTGCCATAAGGAGGAGAGGAAGTGTCGTTTCAAGTCCAGTTACTCCATGTGGAGGAGTTTCTGATATTTTTTCTGCGAGGGTATGTGGAGCGTGATCCGTGGCGATACAATCAATCGTTCCATCCAGTATACCTTGCCATAACATTTGCATATCCAACAATCGGCTTAATGGAGGCCGCATTCGATGGTCATCATCTTCATCTGCAATATTACTTTCAAACAAATGATGCGGTGTTACTTCTGCGCTAACGACTTCACCACGTTTGTTTTTGGATTGAGCAATTTCTTTAACTTCCTGTGCCAAACTCACGTGGCACACATGAATATGACGGTGATATTTCTTCGCCATCTGGAGTGCAAACGCAATGGTATTGCCTTCTGCGTGAACAAGTATGGGTTTATCTGACTCCCATCTTTTAAAAATTGACTCGATTTTTAAAGGGTCATTGACGATATATCCACCTGTTGTACTGTTCATGTAAATCTTTAGGCCGAATACTTCATCAAGGAGCTGAGGAGAAAATACTTGATCTTCATCGCCCAGTGTCCCAAGATAAAATCCAATATCGCAGTGAGTTTGTTGATTCGCGAGTCGTTTTTTTTCTTTCACATGTGCGAGAGTTGTTATTAGAGGAATATTGTTTGGCATATCCATGACGGTGGTATTTCCTCCCGCCAACGCCGCACAACTTTCTGACTCGATATTTCCTTTATATTCTTGTCCTGGAGTGCGAAAGTGAACATGCATATCAATCAGTGATGGCAGACGGAGAAGTTCATTCATATACTTAATTCCTTGATGCATGAATACCCACGGCATTGATGATATTGTCGATCCCTTCTTTATCCAGTTGTTTCATTAATCCTCGATTTATTTTTCCTGCGATGCTCGGACCGATATTTCGAATCCCTGTAACCACTTGAACAAGCGAAGCTCCGTGGGTGATCATATTCCAGGCATCATCAGCAGTAGAAATACCGCCAACACCGATGACTTGAAGTTGTCCCTTTGTCTTGGAAAAAATATAATCAACTATTGTTAATACCATCCGTTTATACGTTGGATCATTACCGCTGATCCCACCAGATTTCCCTTGCCATCCATATGCTGCTTTTAGTAGTTCATTTGTGGTTGTATTGGCAGCAATGATTCCCGCGGCGTGCTGTAATAGAACGGTGTCGATGACTTCATCAAGCTGTTGAAAAGTAAGATCAGGAGATATTTTGACAAAGAGCGGCAATAAAATTCCTAGTTCTCTCATCGTGTCGTTGAGCGCTTGCAAAATATCAGCTAAAAACTTTGTTTGTTGAAGATCTCTTAACCCAACGGTATTCGGCGATGACACATTGATTGCGATGTACGTTGCATACAAATAAAGACAGCGGAGCACCGCAACATAATCGTTTACAGCGTTTTCTAGTGACGTTTCTTTATTTTTTCCAATATTTATTCCAAGGGGAATACCTAGATTTTGTGCACGATAAACATTTTGTTGAACTGCGAGCATTCCAGGGCTATTAAATCCAAGTGAATTTAAGCATACTCCATCTTTTACTTCTTGTCGAGGTTTTTGATTGCCAGGTTGTGGAAGTGGTACGACGGTTCCTGTTTCTTCACCCGCAAATCCAAGTGTATAGAGTCCATATGCAGCACTTCCAGTTTTATCCCATCCAGCACCGACAAGCAGAGGATTATCAAACGTTCTTTTTTGATCTAGAGTAATACGAAGGCGCGGATCGCAAAAACGAGTGTGTTCATCGATACATAATTTCAAAAATTGTGCTGTCAATGGAGAAAATCCCGCAATTGCAAGAGCGTGACGTGCAAAGATATGCCAACGTTCAGAGTCACGGTTTTGTAAAAAAGGCTCAACGTTTCGGTGATAAAAAGAAGATTCTGTGGGCACATTTGTAGTTGTAGCAAACAGAGCATGATGAATACAAGTCATTGCGTGTTAAGCAATGTAATATCCTTGGACAAACAGAAGTGTATTAAACACAAGCCAAAGAATAGATATAGCGAACCAAGCAATTGCAAAAGTCCTTTTCTTTTCAAAGAACATTCCCATCCATATAAAAAGTGGAAAACAAGGAAGGATGTATCGCAGCATACTCGAAAAAGTTCCGGTCGTTATTGGAATGAAAAAGGCAAATAATGAGAATAAGGCATAGCTATATTTTGTTTTTCGAAATGACCAAAGCAGGAAAAGAAGACCCAACGTCCCTGCGATAAATTCTTGAATATACGTTGTGTATTTCAAATCAAATGGACGTGCTGTAATAAGAATTTTAGTTGCGCGATAGAAGACTTGTGGATATAGCACAATTGTTGATTGACGACCACCACCAAACGCCGACTCAACATGATCAAAGTAGAGAGCATCGTGAAATTGAAATTGTAAGAAACCTATATAGATAAGCAGGCCCAACGAACCCACGATTCCAATCATGAGAATGCGTTTCCACTGCGTTTGAATAAACAGCAAGATCTCTTGAGTGATGATGGAAAGGCTAAAAGTCAACTTTTTCCCTTTCAACGAAGATTCAAAGAGCTCGATAAGCAATAAAGGAACAAGGAAAATGCCAATGACACGTGTTGCACTCGCAATACTTGCACAGATACTCGCCAGTAGCCATTTTTTTTGTTGAGCGAGGATAAGAGTCGCAACTAAAAGAAGCATAAAAAGTGACTCTGTATAAATGCTCCCAAAGAAAAGCGATGTGGGGAAAAGAAGATAAGAAAGTGTCGCATATAATGCTGTCTTTTCACTTTTCTCACGACGAACGAAGAGATAGAAAAGGATTAAAAATCCTAAAAATGAACCGTTAGAGATAAGTTGTGCCCACAAAAAATCTCCAAGTGGAGTGGGAGTAAGGAAGTGAAGTGTGTGGAGGAAAATAAGTGGATATACAGGGAAAAATGCTTGGATATAGTTACGTGCCAAATATCCTTCTCTTGCAATGGAAAGGTAATGTACGCCGTCAAAATTGCCAAAACTATAGATGAAACGTGGAAGGTTTGTAGTCACTAAGAAAACATCTGCGTAAGGGAACGTTGGCTTATATGGTAAAAAGCGATCCGCGTTTGCAGCTACACCAAATAGAACTATTCTCCACACGAAAAAGGCAGCTATGATCAGTCTCACATGCGGGCGAACAAAGCTTGTTTTCTTTTTGTTCATATGTTTGGTATGTAAAGCAGTGTACAATCTTATTGTATGACATCAAACACGGGAAGAAAAACTCTGAGTTCAAAAGTTATCAATCGCCTCAATACTATTTATCTAGAATTTGTCACGGGATTTTTATGGTGGGGAGTAGGTTTTGTCCCGCTCCATCACGTTCGTCGATTTTTTTATCGACTTTTTGGGATGAGAATTGGCAAGGGTTCGACGATTCATATGATGGCTCGCATCTATGATCCCTATCACATTGTGATTGGTAACGACACGATCATAGGTGAGCGAGCATCTTTGGATGGTCGGCGTCAAAGAGTGGACTCTCAGGGTGGCTTAGTGATCGGTGATCATGTGGATATTGCTTCGGAAGTGATGATTTGGACCAGCGAACATGATTTGAAATCACCTCGATTTTTGCCAATTGAAGAGAAAGTCGTTATCGAAGATTACGTCTTTATCGGTCCACGAGCGATTATTTTACCTGGGATTACCATTGGTCGGGGAGCTGTGGTCGCTGCGGGGGCTGTGGTTACTAAGGATGTTGCACCACTTACGATTGTAGGTGGAGTTCCTGCCAAACCTATCGCTAAACGCCCCGAATCGCAACTGGACTATACACTTGGTCGCGCCCGGTGGTTCCAATAATCATTTTCTTTGAAAATTACTGGCGAATATGATGTTACAATCTTGTTCGCTATACTAAGCTCATGATTTCCATCCTTATTGTCTCCTACAATACAAAAGCATTGACACTCCAGACGGTTCGAGCCATTTTTTCTTCGATTTCTAAAGAGTCTGTTGAGGTTATTATTGTTGATAATGATTCGACTGATGGGAGTGTGGAATCACTCAAAAAAGAATTTGGATCGAGTGTTCACATCATTCAAAATAAAGAAAATGTTGGGTTTGCACGGGCAAATAATCAAGGAATTGATCGAGCAAAAGGGGAGTATATCCTGCTTCTTAATTCAGATACGATTGTTCGAGATACGGCAATCCAGACGATGATGCACGTTCTTCAGGAATATTCGGAGTTTGCGGCTGTTTCTTGTCGATTGTTAAATAAAGATGGAACGTATCAACCTCAAGGGGGAGCATTACCCACCCTTACCAACATTGCTGCGTGGTGGTTGTGGCCCTTTCATGGAGTTATTCCTTTCATTTCCTCTTATCAAAATCCAAACGATCCTATTTATGAAACACATGAAGATGATCATCTCGTCCGACGTGGTTGGGTTGGTGGTACCGCTCTTATGGCACCGAAAGGGTCCTTTCATGCGATAGGAAAATTGGATGAAAAGATTTTTA
This sequence comes from Candidatus Cerribacteria bacterium 'Amazon FNV 2010 28 9', assembly GCA_003176165.1. Lineage (GTDB taxonomy): Bacteria > Patescibacteriota > Microgenomatia > UBA1400 > UBA12028 > PSRQ01. The sequence continues at coordinate 1,560 of PSRQ01000028.1, read as the reverse complement.
TGTATGCTGAAGATATTGATTGGTGCTGGAGAGCGGCTTTCAAAAAATTCCCTGTTGGAATCGTGACAAACGCCACAATTACACATCTCGGAAGTGCGAGTGGATCGTCTGCAAATGCTAAAAAAGGAGAGATAAAAGGGCTTCTGTATCTATTTAAAAAATATCAACCTTCCTGGAAAATGTTGGTTTTGCGGATTATCTTTATCAAAGGGAGTTTGTTGCGGTACATTCTATTTGGTATACTGAAGGGGTCGAAAGAAAATAAAAAGCTTTATACAGATATAATACAGATCTGCTTATCATAAAAACTATGCTACAAAAATTTATCTCAACTCTCGCCAAAAAGTGGTTTTTGTTCATGAGCATGGTTGTACTAGCTGTTATTATCTTGGTTCCTAAGATTCCGTTGTTTGACATTATTCCTGGTTACATTGTGCGGGCCCGTACAGAAGATTTTGTGTTAGCTATTTCGTTAGTTGTATATGGTATTCAGTTGTTGCGAGGAAAAGCTAAACTTCGTTCACCTATTACGTATCTTCTCGTTTTCTTTGCCGTGGTCGGCGTCTTATCGATGTTGGATGCGATGTTTGTCATCAAAACGTTGCCTCTCAATGTGCTGCATGTAGGAAAGATGTTTCTGCACTATGCGAGACGACTTGAGTATTTCTCAATCTTTTTCTTGTTTTATTCTGCAATCAAAGAACGCGACGATATTAATTGGTTTGTCGTTGGGTTATCGCTTATTACGCTTGGAATTACTATTTATGGGTATGGACAGAAATATTTGTATTGGCCGGTGTATTCCACGATGAATCGAGAATTCAGTAAAGGAGTGAAGTTGGTTCTTACCGAGCATGCTCGTGTTCCGTCCACCTTTGCAGGGCATTATGACATGTCTGCATTTTTGATCTTAGCACTCTCTCTCATTTTAGCGTTGATCTTTTTTATAAAGAATACCTTCCTAAAAATTTCATTGACTATTTTATTTGTAGGTGGCTTTTGGTTACTTATTTTAGGAGCATCCAGATCGGCGTTCGGTGGATATTTGTTGTCCGTGAGTGTACTCATTTCCATCATTGCTATTTACAAAAAATCAATATGGTGGGCAATTAGTCGAGGATTTGTGGTGATGGCATTTAGTTTATTTGTCCTCGTTTCGTTTGGAGATCTGTCTTCACGTTTTTCACAATTAGGCATTGTGCAGCAAATCAATCAGCAATTCTCAGCTCTGCTGAAACCAGTTGCAAAGAAACCAGAGGGGACGATTGCGGTGGAACCATTAGACGAAACAGACGAATTGCCTATTCCTTCTTCTATAGCTACTCCGACCCCTAAACCAACCGTGACTCCTAAACCCACGAAAGCGACTCCCAACCCAGCTCTTCCTCCTGATGTGTATGCAAATATTCCTGATCTGAAGACCATTACAGCTACTCAAGGTGGAAAAACGATCACAGAAGTGATTGAAGTTCCTCGCACGTACTCGGACTGTACATATAAGTATGGATTATCCCTCTGTATTCGTTTAGATACGCTGTGGCCACGAGCCTTGCGTGGATT
>PSRQ01000038.1 GCA_003176165.1 Candidatus Cerribacteria bacterium 'Amazon FNV 2010 28 9' | reverse complement strand
ATATCGGACACGCGTAAATCCTATTTTTTCAAAAATGTGTGTAATTTCATTGATGGCTTGCGACATGGGATGAATATGACCAGTATGCAGGTGGGCACCAGGAACGGTGAGATCAATTTGAGGGGTTAGGGGTAGGAGGGTAGTGGTTAACGGAAGTTGCTCGTTTAGCCAAAGTTTTAGCTCGTTGAGCATTTTTCCGGCGTCTTTACGATTTTCTGGAAGAAGGGTTTTTAAGCATTGCGCAAGTTCACTAAATTTCCCTTTTTTGCCTAAGTACACTTCGCGATCTGGATCTGTCGCTTTTGCAACTTCTTGTTTGAGATCCTCAATTGTGGTTTGTAGTTCGCGTAAATCTGTAATCATACCTGTTCCCTTATTGTATCAAGTTTCCTATAAAAAAACCTCCGTCTTGTGGAGGCTTGATTGTTTGTGCACAACAATAACCTCCACATCAATTGAAGGTAAAGAAAAATACTACTGATTGAATACTGATATGCAGCATAAATATTATTTTCGTCGTAGCCTTGAGCCTAGATCGGAATCAACAATTTTCCCTGATTTGACTCCTGTTCCGAACACATCAGTCCTTCCATGCTTTTCTATTTGTCCTGACTGGTTTGCTGCTTCTATCCCTGTAGAATCAACTAACTCTCTTAAGTGATCTTCCGCCGCTTGTCTTATTTTTCGGCTCACGCGTGGACCAATAAAGCCATAATCAGGGTAAAAAGAAATTGCATTTCCCTTTTTTCGCAGCCATTCGACGATCTCCTTGGCATCAAGGCCGTCTATCATTTCTTGTACCCTTGCAAGGGTGACAGGCTGCTCTGACTGAACAATAAAATCTCGAGCTTGGAGTAATTGAGCTTCGTGTGAAGAAACTTTCTCTGACATAGCAATTATTTTTGCACAAATTCGACGATTTTTTTGAATGCACTATAATCGTTGACAGCGATATCAGCAAGAACTTTGCGATCTAAGATAACGTTTTTATTCTTCAAGCTCTTAATGAAGGATGAATAATTGAGTTTTTCATCAATGTTTTTCAAAGCTGTACTCAAACGAGTGATCCAAAGGCTACGGAAATCACGTTTACGAAGCTTACGTCCATGATAGGCGTACTGACCTGCATGGAGGTCTGCTTCAATAGCTACCTTTACAAGGCGGTTTTTTGTCATGCGAAAACCTTTGGTGCGAGCCAAGATACGTTTGTGAGCGCGGCGACGAACTGTTCCTGTTTTAACTCTACTCATATATTAGTGGCTAGCTACTAGTGTTTAGTGACTAGCAATCCTTTCAATTCCAATTTGATTAAAAACTAATCACTAGGTGCTAGCGACTAGGTACTTTACTTATGCCATTCCCATCATCTTTTTAATTTTGATGGCCCACTTGCCTTTTACTTCAACTGGGACACTGTATCTGCGGATAGCTTTCTTACTCTTATTCATGCGCAAGTGGCGCGAATTTTGGCGGCGTCGCATGATTTTACCAGTAGCGGTAATCTTGAAACGTTTTGCGACAATTTTACGAGTTTTCATTTTTGGCATACTTACTCCTCTTCGTTTGATTGTGTGTCGGTACTTTCAATTTTCTTTTTTCCAGATGGGGCGAGTTGCATAAACATATTCTTGCCAACCAATCTTGGGGTCATCTCAACTTTGGCAAGGCCCTCGAGTGCTTTTACGGCCTTTTCAAGGACGGCGTCTCCAAAGTTTTTACGTGTAATTTCTCGACCTGTGAATTTTACAACAAGTTTCACTTTATTACCATCCTTCAAATATTCGGTTGCTTTTTTGATACGGACATCAAAGTCACCTGGTCCGATAAAAGGTGTGAAACGGATTTCCTTGATCTCGACGGTCTTATTTTTCTTTTTCTCTTCCTGTTTTTTCTGTTGTAGTTGATATTTAAACTTAGCAAAATCAATGAGTTTGGCGACTGGTGGATTGGCTAAAGGGGCCACCTCAACCAGATCTATACCCATTTCTTGGGCTTTGGCTAAGGCATCTGCCTTACTCATTACTCCCACTTGGTGACCTAGATCATCCAGGACCCGAAGCTGTGGTGCTTGGATAAAGTGGTTAACCTTGTAAAATACCTTCTTAGACATCCATGTAGTATATCAAATCTGGAGGAAAATCACAATGATGGAGCAGTTAACCAAGCTGTTTGGTAATGAATACTCCTACCTGGTTGGGTTGGATATTGGGATTTGGCTTGCGTTTCTCTGTTCGAAGGACGCCACAGTTGGAGCAGCGGCGATTGGGATTGCTTCAGTTACTGCGGGACTCAAAGGAGTGCAATGTTGGCATGAACTGCGACAGACAAGAAAGTAGACCAAACCTGTAGGAACAGGACATTGTCCTGTTCCTACGTTTTTAGAGTGCCCGTTCGTCAATTTCCTTGCGGAGATTGGTAATAAATTCCTCGAGTTGCTTGGATCCTTCATTCTTATTTCCACGCTTGCGGATGGCTACCGTTCTTTCCTCTTCCTCGCGTTTTCCAACGACGAGCATATAGGGAATCTTTTGCTTTTCAGCCTTGCGGATGCGGTTTTGCATGCTTTCGGCTTCATTCCAGTTTTCAGCGCGAATTCCAGCCGCTCTGAGTTGATTCAAAACTACCCGGGCATACTCATTTTGGTCTTGAGAAATAGGGATCACAACGGCCTGAATGGGGGAAAGCCAAATTGGGAAGGCTCCGGCAAAATGTTCGATCAATAGTCCCAAGAATCGCTCTGGTGAGCCCAAGATAGCACGGTGGATCATGACAGGTTGTTTCAACTGCCCATCTTGATCGGTGTATCGCAGTTCAAACCTCTGCGGTTGGATAAAATCAAGCTGAATAGTGGAGATTTGCCACTCTCGACCGAGGGCATCGACCGCCATAAAGTCCATTTTGGGGCCATAGATAGCGGCCTCTCCTTCGGCTTTTTTGTATTCAACACCCAACTTTTTTACAATTTCCTCGAGTGTGGCTTGTGAACGTTCCCAAGTTTCTGGCGCTCCGAGGTATTTTTCACGATTGTTGGGATCCCACAGAGAAAGGCGGATCCAGTACTTCATGTCGAATTTGGCAATAGCAAACTTAATAATATTGGCGACGTTGGTAAACTCTGTCTCAATTTGATCCTCACGGCAGAAGCAATGGCCATCATCTTGCGAAAATGCGCGGAGTCTCGTTAACCCTGATAATTCTCCTGGCTTTTCATCACGGTAGAGATTGGCGTAATCGCAGATGCGAATGGGTAAGTCCCTGTAACTGCGCGGTCTACTGGCGTAAATTTGCGCATGCATGGGGCAGTTCATGGGTTTTAAGAAGAATTCTTCATCACTATAGTTGGAACTGACACGGAACATATCATCTTTATATTTGTCATAATGCCCTGACACTTTGAATAAATCGGCCTTTGTCACTTGCGGAGTCCAAGCTTCTTCATAGCCAATACTTCCTTGGAGTTCGCCCACAAACTGTTGTAGAAGCCTACGGATAAGGGCTCCCTTGGGTGTGTAGAGTGGAAGGCCTGGGCCAACAAGTTCGGAAAACACAAAGAGATCAAGCTCTTTCCCAAGTTTGCGGTGATCGCGCTTCTTGGCTTCTTCTTGTTGCAGCAAATAGGCATCCAATTCTTCTTTAGTTGGCCAACACGTTCCGTAAATACGAGTCAGCATCGTGTTGTGTTCATCACCACGCCAATAGGCACCTGCAATTTTTAACAATTTGAAATGCTTCAGTTCTACCTTGGGATGCGTACTGTGTCCTCCCCGACAAAGATCAACGTAATTACCACTGGTGTAGAGCGTTAACGTTTGTCCCGCTTTAGAAAACTCGTCAATTAATTCTAATTTATAGAGATTGTTAGCAAATAGTTGTTTTGCTTCGTCAATGGTGACTTCTTTTCGTTCAAATCCCTCCCATTTTTTGACAAGTTCTCGCATCTTTTGTTCAATCTTGGAAAGATCGCTTTCTGAGATGGGATTTGCAAACTCAAAATCATAGTAAAATCCGTTCTCAATCGCTGGGCCGATCGTTCGCTTCGTATCTGGCCACAGTTCCATAACTGCGGCAGCAAGTAGGTGTGCACATGAGTGACGAAGGTGATCAAGGTATTGATGGTCATTGTTCATAGTGTTCCTTTACTTTACTGGTTGTCCTTCAAATTGCTGGATGAGGTCGTTGGGAATGGTCAATGTTTGGCCACCTTTTGTGTTGCCTGTCACTTTTTCCATTGATGAAAAGATGGAGGTAAATTGATTCAGTGTCGGTTGCAAACCTGGCAAGATATAGCGGAGAGTAATAAAAAGAATCACAATCCACGTGAGGATGGTGACGAAAAATCCTCCCAGTGCTTGGCTAAAACCGGCGACAAAGTGCTTGCGTGCTATCTCTGCGACGGAAGAGTCATACAGTGTTTTTGATGGTTTTTGGGAATCTTGTTCATTTGGCATAGATTACTTTCTCCTCTCTCCTCCTTCGTCGCTCGATCCGCCGGTTGGTGGGTTCGCAACTACGGAAGGATTTCGCTTCGCTACAAAAAACGCCACCTACATAATATATTCAGGATCCCTTCGGGGAGGTTCCATCCTGATTGTGGTGGCTTGATTCTCTCCGTTTGCCGGAGAAGCAGATATTTTCATCGGTTGGTGAGTCCGACTCAGACAATATCGTTTCCTTTTTCTTTATTATACTGCACCGCTCTTACCAGAATCAAGCGACCGATGTTTACCAAAGAGGAGTTTGGGTGTCTGGAGTGCCACTCCCCGAGGCAGTTCCAATGGAGTTGTTCGCCGGGATCGTGGGTTGTGGTGAGTTCAGTTGTGCGCTTTGGGTACTTTCAACTGTCAGAGGAGTGGTGACCGCGACAGCTGTCCAGTTGAAAAGAGCATCTTGCGTTGCCACGGTTTGCGTAAAGATCGTAAAGCCTGTCGGTGATTGATTCTTCAGACCAAATTGGGTTCCTGGAGTTTGTGGTGTGACGGTGATGATTGGTGTTGTTTGATATGTAGTTTTGAATGGAACATCAACTTCATTGCTACCCGTGGTAATCTTGGCGTATCCAGCCACATCTTGGTCATTGTAGGTTGGGTGAGTGTTAAACACGACCGTCGAGACAAACGTGACACCTTGATTAAATGTCGCTTTGCCGTTGACAGCAATATCACCCAAGAAGGTCCACACGCTGTTAGTCCAGCTCACTGCTGTATTCAGTGCTGTAACAATTCCTGTATTCAACCCTGACATGTTACTCGTGGTTTGAGCGGAAGCAGTTGCTTGTTCCAAGGCCAGCAATCGAATATCCACGGTAGCCATCCATTGTTGATCAACTGTTGTGGTCGCAGTAGTCGAGTCGGAGTGAGGCGTGAGTGCAACATCACCCTGAGAAGTAGTTTGGAGAGGGGCTTGTGTAAGTTGTGTTTGATTGTTATCGGTGGTGTAATACCCTGCCTCTACGATCATCATGACCGTAGCACTTGTTCCATCGTAGTTTTCCAATGCCCGACCGATGATGTATCCGTTCTTGGTTGCTTTCATCGCTTGACCTGGAGTACTTGAGCTTGTCAGCGGATCACCAATACTAATGGATCCATTTTCAAGATTGACTTTAACGGGCACACGTCCTGCCAACGCGACTTTTCGTTCCATGCTCCCAGCTTCACCAAGTGAGACACCAGCGTTGGTAGAGACAACACCGAAGAGTTTTGTATCGTATGGATTACCTGTTTTTGCAATTTTTCCATGATATCCATCTGCAGTCATGGCAGAGCTACTTGTCATACTCACGACATCTCCTGCTCCGATGGTGTTGTCGTCTGTTGGGTAACTTTCAGCTAAATCAAATCCTCCGGTCACGGTGGAGGCGACCGATTTCAAATTGATTGCAAACGCATTATTAAAGAAGCCACTACTGTTGGTCCCAATATCAGCGACTGGTGTATAGACGCTAAAGGTATCACCCGCAGCAGCGGTAACACCATCAGTCAGGGTTAAGATTTGGTACGTATTGCTTGAACCATCAGAACATGTTGTTGCAGAAGTAATACGACTATGTTTCCCAGCTGTGGTCTCGTAGAAAATCATGGTGTTTGTCGCATTTGTGTTACTTTGGTAGACGGCCTTGTTCGCACCATTAACGTTGCCGGTGCATGTTCCTCCAGCGGGGTTAGCAAGCGTTCCAGCTGAGACAGTGGTATTGTTTGCCACAATACTACCAATGACATTGAGCGAATTTCCACCTGTGTACGTCGCACTGATGGTCGCGCCGCCCGAAATATTTAAGTATCCTCCTTGGATGTCAAGTTTGGATCCAGGAACTGTCGTTCCAATACCCACATTACCGGTATTGTAATCAAGATCAAGGGCTGCGGTACTCGTACCAGCTGAAATAAATTGTAAATTACGAGGCGATGCGACGTTTGATGCTGTACGTCGAATTGTCCACCCTTGACCGGCAGTACTACCTCCACCAATCACTAAATCGGATTGATTAGTATCGGTACGACTAGCAAATAATACCTGTCCGTTTCCATTGTTGTTAAAAAATCTGGCAGTGTTTGCTCCTAATGAGCTCCCTAATACGGTTTGTACATCAAGATAATAGGAAGGAACTGAACTGAGCGAATTGCCAATTCCAACTGCGCCATTACTCGCAACAACAAAATTTGTACTTCCTGCATTATTAAACTTCAAGAAATTGCCGGTAAATGATCCTCCACCTCCACCTGTGTTATCAATATCCATAAACAGCCCATTTCCTGAAAAGGCACTATTTCCACCTTCACCAATTTGCACAATATTCCCGGTTGTAATTGCGGATGCAGTAGCAGTAAAGGAATTGCCGGTGGTCGTAGTGGCATCAGATTGGTTGAACACACCATTCACCGACAGTGCTCGCCCTGTGGCATAGGTCGCACTTATTGTTGCAGCCCCAGAAATATTGAGAATATTATTTGAACTGACGATGTTGTTGGTGGTATCCAAGTTCAATAATCCTGAACCGAAGTTGAGTGATGATGTTGAAGAGGTCAAATTCCAGTTTTGTGCTTGAGCAAGGGTAACACCCCCTGCTGCATCCAACACAATGTTACCGCTATTAAACGTCCGCAGTGTTAAATCTGACGAGTTAAATACTTCACCCGATTGTACAGTGAGTGGGGCTGACGATTTAATAAACGATGCCGTCGGGTTGGTAAACATCAGATCATACGCGTCGGCAATGTCTCCCGCACCAGTAAATTGTGTGGGTAACCCCGCCGTAATCTGATTTTGCGAAATCGCAAACACAGAAGATCCATTATTTTTGACATTGAAGATATTCCCAATCGTGCCGTTGGCACCCACATTCAAGCTAAACAAATCACCTGTTGCTGTGGTTGCGCTCCCAGGGCTCCAGTCAAACAACCCTAACTGGCCTGATGTTAATGCAGTTGATGTAGAGGTAATATTGAGCGCCACTCCAGAGGACAAACCGTTAAAAGCCCCTGAAATCCCGTTTGTAGTCGTGATGCTGCTGTTGGCAACGTCCAAAACGGCGAGTGGATTGGTGTTACCAATCCCAACATTGCCCGTCGTTGATTGAATTGTCATTGCCGCTGCCCAAGTGTTTTGGCCACTCTTGTAGTTAAATGTCAGGGGTCCAATCGGGGCCTGAATCGTGGGCACAGTTAAAGTTCCTGAGAACGATGCTGTTCCTCCCCCCGTGAAGTTGCCACTTGCGTCAATCGCTGAGAGAAGAGTCCCGCTACTATTGCGCCACTCTGTTAAATCTCCTGTTTGTCCTGTTGATCCTTGAACTGTCAACGGAACACTACTGGCATACGTCGCAGCTATCGAGGCACCTCCTGAAACATTGAGATATCCACCTTGCAAATCAAGTTTGGATCCAGGAGTAATCGTTCCCACCCCAACGCGGTGATTGACGGCATCAACATACAGTGTGTTGGTATCAAATGTCGCATTGCTCGTGACCCCAAAGGTTCCTCCCACTGTCGTATTTCCGGTTACCGCCAATGTGGAACTCAACGTTGCTGTGCCACTCACATTTAATGATGATTGTAACGTGGTTGCCCCTGACACATTGAGAGTCGAAGCGAGCCGTGCAGCTCCGGTGGCGTCAACTGTTCCCCCCAACACCGTATTGCCCAACACACGCATGTTCCCTGCGTTATCAAATGAATAGGTCGGACTGATAGTGCCTAACCCAATATTGGTGCCATTGTCATACAGAAGTGAGTTGTTCACGGTCGTCGAACCTGAAAATTTTGCCAAAAAGTTGAGTGTACCGCTCCCACCAAAGTTGCCACCCACGCCCGCACAGTTGCCTGTTGTCAAACAGAATGTCCCAGTGGCATCTGGCAATGTCCATGTACGAGCGCTTGCCAGGGCTGCACTGGTGATCGTTCCTGTAAAGGCAGAACCTGATAAAGCGCTTGGAGAAATCAGAATAGGATCGGTGCCTGAAGGACCAATCGTCAATGGCGAACCGGTGAAAATGTTTCCATTGTTATCAACTTGAAGGTACTTAATGCTTCCATCATGACTGCTCACATTAAAAATATCAGCCGTTTGTGAGGTGAAGGGGCGCAAACTTAATGGTATTGCCGCAGAAGCGCTGGCAACGATCGTTTGTACTCCGTTGGGATTGTTAATCACACAGTTGGGACATGGACCGAGTGTGTTGGGATTGACACTTCCCCAAACTGGCAAACCATTGGTGATTGTCAGCACTTGACTATCTCCACCTATTCCTAAATTAGTAAGGTGGTTGGTGGCATCGGCATACAACATATCCCCTTTTGTATACGTCGCAAGTCCAGTTCCACCATCGGTTACTCCCAATGTTCCCGTCACTTCTGTAGTCCCCCCACTCAAGTTCAGTGCGCTTGAGGAGAGAACGCCACCAATTCCGACATGGGCGATCCCTGGGGAAAGACCAGAAAATGTAATCGTGCCACTCGATGTAAATCCTGTCGCACCAGTAATCGCTCCAGCATTTGTAATGCCACCCCCTTGATTATTGATCCCATTGAAAAGAGAAACTCCATTCAAAACAGTGAGGTCTCCATCAATGAGTGTATCTCCTGTCACTGTTAGAGAATTGAGTGTTGTTGTCCCAGCATTCAGGACGCCTAAGGCAGTCGTCCCTGTCACTGTCAAAGTAGAACCAAACGTTACAGCTCCACTTACGCTAGCTGTACCAGAGACGTCCAGTGTCGCTTTCGGATTAGCTGTTCCAATCCCAACACTGTTGGTAAGTGTTTGCAAGAGAACATTGTTCCCTGATTGTTCCCATCCGCTCACATTCAGTGCTCCTCCATTGGCATTGATCGTGATTTTTTTATTTGTTGTATCAGCGGAAAGAGTAATGCCATTTCCAGAGACAAAACCAAATGTATCTGAATTATTTCCTGCGCTAAATGAAGTTGAATCGACTCCGATGGTTTTGAAAATGTTTTGCGCAGATCCAAGGTCTGTGTTGGAAATTGTCAAGTCTTGGGTACCAGAAATGGAGATCCCAGTCCCTGCTGTAGCAGAATAGAGGATATTCGAAGCAGTAATCTTCCCATTCACGAGGTCAATATTGACATCTTTGCCTGTGATCCCATGTTTTAAGATTAAATTCCCATCGATTGTGACATCATTTCCAAAAATAGCACTATCACCGACGTGAAGGGTTTTGGTGGTGGTATCTCCTGCTATGGCAAGCTGCGCTGCTTGCAGGAGATCTAAAAATGAAGCAGGAACACGGATAAGCAAATTTCTCCCTTGGATAGAGGCTGCATCGACGACACCAGGCTTTGTATTTGTTGTTGTTGAAATGCCCAGTACTCTTCCATTCTGTGCTGTCGGTGTAAATGCTAACACTAGAAGGTGGATAGCAGGTGCAGTGATATGTGGTAGTGAAATGGATGGCAAATGGAATGAAAGGATAGGTGCCTTCAGCTGAGGAAATATCAGTGTTGGGAGTGATAGTGCTATGTGAGGTATGTGGGGTGAAGGAACACGAATCGCTAGAGTCGGAAGTTTGAGTTGAGGAACAGAGACTTTCGGAAACGACATGGTGATGTACGGGGCATGAATCGAAGGGATATGAATAGGAGGGAATGCAAGTGGGAGGGTTGGGATCGAGAACGCCACGCGAGGAATACGAAGTGACGGTATATGAATTTGCGGAAGTGCAAAAGTAAGGGTGGGAGCTGTAAAAGATGGAAGTTTTACGTTTGAAATCGACAACATTATGGTAGGTACATGAAGCTGTGGAAGAACGATTGCGATTGTTGGAGGACGAACTATTGGAAGATGGACTGTTGGGGTTTGTATATGAGGGAACTGAATAGGTGGGAGTGTCCATGCAAGATGTGGAAGTGACAATTGCGGAATTTTCACTTGTGGCAGCGAAATTGACGGCGGTTGGGGTGGTGCAATGTTAAGGTGGGTCAGGTTGATGGTGGGAATCTTGACTTGAGGAATCGACAGTGTGGGTGCCGTTAATGGTAACTTGGGGAGTTCAAACGCGCGCGCAACACCAACTCCATTCAGGAGGAACAATGAGGTGACTAGAGCGATCAGAGCAACGCGATTCATAATAAGTACAATCTAGCAAACATACCTACGCGTTGCGGACATGATGAATATCATAGAATCCAGCATCTCAAGTTTATTTGCCAAATACAAGAGGCGGAAAGGACGTTTTTATCGTTCCTTTTTTATTCATTTCTTTCCTCTTTTTCAGGAGTTTCTCAGTTAAAAAGAAAAATCTATTAAACTTCCGTTTTGCATTTCAGTAAATTCTTATTATCATGTATGTATGAAGCGGTGGAGTTTTTTACCATTAATCACCATAGTTGTCTTTTTGTGTTTCCGAGTTCCTCAAGCGTGCGCTGTAGATGATTTAAGTATTGCACATCCTGTCTCGATCAGCGGAGCAGCGATTGAAGATGGAAGTATTGTGGGGTATTTGAATACCAACTATCATGTGACCACTGAAGCATACGATAAAACCATGTATGGTGTCGTCAATAAAGAAGCAGCCGTCGAGTTGCAGTATGCAGGTGACACGACAGACTATCCCGTGGTAACGACTGGAATTGTTGCTGTCCGAGTTTCTGGTGAAAGTGGAGCGATTCATAAAGGAGACATTATGACGAGCAGTTCCTCCCCAGGGGTAGCTATGAGAGCAACAAAAAGTGGATTTGTTTTAGGTGTGGCCCAAGATGATTTTGTACCCAGTGACCCCAAAACTGTAGGAACTATTCCCGTAGCGTTGGATATTAAATTTGCATTTGCGGCTGATTCCCCTGGTTCGGAAACAATCTCAACTCGGTTACTTGATCTCGTGAAACTCAGTACCATTGCGACAGTGGAGCAACCGACTGTGGCGCTACGTTATTTGGTTTCTGCGCTCTTGAGTATAGGCTCAGTTGTTTTTACCGTACTGAGCTTTGCACGCGTCGCACACAAGGGGACAGAAGCGCTTGGGCGCAATCCACTTGCTAGCCGTTCTATTTTGCTTGGGATGATCGTTAATTGTCTGATTAGCCTTGCGATTTTAGGCAGTGGTTTAGGAGCTGCATACGTCATTATGCATGCGTAGAGTCTATGGATCAACACATTACAGGTGAAAACGTAGGAATTGTCATTGGAGTACGTGAGCCGATTGTTACGGTGAGTGGATTGTGTGGTGGCAACGTGCATGAAATTGTTCATTTTGAACTTGGTGGATTTGGACAGATCATTCGTCTGCGTGATGATAAAGCACAGGTCATGTGTTTTCATAAAGAGTCTCCACGCCTGGGGAGTGGGGTACGGCTTTCAGGTGAGTATCTTCACCTCCATGTTTGTCCACATATCCTAGGATCGATGATTACACCGCTTGGAGAGCACCTCGCTGGAGAGCATACGTGCACACACGAGAAAGTGACGTATCCGATAGAATCAGCTCCTTTACCGTTGATGCGGCGGCGTTTGATTACGCAAACGATGCACACAGGACTTGCCCTCGTTGATTTGCTATTACCGCTTGGTTTAGGACAACGGCAACTGGTTGTCGGTGATCGCAAAACGGGAAAGTCGACATTTTTAACTCAGGTCGCCAAAATGCAAGTTTCTTTAGGACATATGGTGGTTTTTGCGGCGATTGGAAAGCGCTCGAGCGAAATAAAAGAGTTATTTGATCTTTTTTGTGATGAAGCAATTGCCACCCATAGTGTGATCGTAGCGTCCGCTGCTGATGACCCCGCGAGTGTGGTCACGATTACTCCACATACTGCAATGGCAGTAGCAGAATATTTACGCGACTTGGGGCATACTGTCACGGTCATTTTTGATGATCTGTCAACACACGCCAAATACTATCGTGAAGTTGCCCTTCTTGCCGATACATTTCCCGGAAGAGATTCATATCCGGGCGACATGTTTTATGTCCACGCACGATTGTTGGAGCGAGCAGGCAATTTTTCACTTCCCGATGGAAAGGAAGCGTCCATTACTGCTTTACCTGTCGCCCAAACACAGGAGGGGGAGTTGACGAGCTTTATTGTTTCCAATCTTATTAGTATCACTGATGGCCATCTTTTTTTTGAAAGTTCCTTGTTTGCGCGTGGGATGCGTCCAGCAATTCATACCGCACTCTCGGTTACTCGTGTGGGAAAACAAACACAAGACTCCTTGGCTCGTGATATCACCTATCAATTGACACTTCTTCTCTCTTCCTACGAAAAGACTCGCAACCTTACTCACTTTGGGGCCGAGTTAACTGAAGAAACGAAAGATATTCTTCATCGTGGTGAACTTTTTTTGGCAATGTGTAATCAAGCAAAAGCACAGTCGATCCCTCACAGTGTTCAGATCGTGTTAGCGGCACTTATTTTGGAACGTATGTTTATGTCGATCAGTATTGATGAGATGAACAATGTCCGTGATCGGCTTCTTTCTGCGTATGAGCGTGAGACGCGGGTTCGCACATTACTTGATACATTGGCAAAAAAGAAAAATTACGAAGAGTTACGTGTTGTTTTACAAGAGGCGAATGAGCAATTGCAAAATACATACAGTGATAAAAAGAACCAAGAAAACGTTAAAGAGGATAAAAACAAAGGACAGAATACACAATGATATGCAGACCTTATCAACAGTAAAAGATGAAACAGAATTCACCGTTGAGCTTGAGCGGATGGTTCGCGCAACGCAAGAGATTTCTGTGATGCAAATTCAAAAAATTCGTGGAAGTGTATTGGCAACTCGTTCTTTTATGGAAGGTCTTCATGATATTTTTTTTGATGTACAACAAGCACATCAGCAACAAGTAATTAAGCTTTTGAAAACGCAACAAGACTTAACAAAAAAAACCGAGCATCAAAAAGAAAATCTATTTGTTTTTATTTCAAGCAACCATCGATTTTCAAGTGCAATCACCCATGAAGTATTTACCCTCTTTTCACAACAAGTGAAATCAAATACGCAGGCTGATATTCTCATCATTGGAAGAATAGGAAAAGAATTATTTGATCGTGAGTTCCCTTCCCGTCAACATACATTTATTTCCATGAGTATCGATGCGCCCTCCAAAGAAGATTTAGCAAATGTTTTTCGTATTTTACTCCAATATGTCAATATTGATGTGTACCAGGGACAGTACACGAGCCTTGCTGCACAACATCCAAGTCAAATTAACATCAGTGGAAAAGTTGCACTATCACATTTACATGAACGTGAACAAAAGGGGCCTCGCTATTTTTTGTTTGAACCATCACTGGAAGTTTTAATCACTTTTTTTGAACATCAAATTACAGAAGCGCTATTTCAATTAACATTGCACGAGTCAAGTTTAGCAAATTTGGGGTCGCGGATTAGCGCACTAGAGTCATCAATTAGTGCTGTAGAACAATACGAAAAAAAATTACATCAAACTCACCTGCTTTTGCTCAAGCAAAAAGAAAATCGGAAACAACAACAACGACTTGCGGGAAGAATATTGTGGAAATAGAATAAAATGTATGCCAATTGTCTACGGAACAATCCAATCTATCGAAGGTGAAGTCATCACTATTAAAACTGCTGGTCACCATACTGCCACAATTCATGATATGTTGCGATTGGAAGATGATGAAGACTCTCGCTTCGAAGTATTTTCTATTGATTCAAACGGTGTGATGACGTGCCTAGTACTCCGTGATAGTCCCCAGATGAAGAGGGGTGCGACCGTGACACATATTGGCGAGCATTTACATATTCCGTCGGGAAGCGAAATCTTGGGGCGTGCCATCACTCTTTTTGGCGAGCCCTTGGATGGAAAAGCTCTGCATCCAAAAAAACACGTTCCCCTGTTTGATAGGAATAAACGAGATTACGAGCAGGTTTTGGTTCCTCATGAAATTATTGAGACAGGAATTAAAGTTATCGATTTTTTTGCGCCAGTCCTCAAAGGGGGGAAAGTAGGGCTTTTCGGAGGAGCGGGACTGGGAAAAACAGTTTTACTGACAGAACTCATTAACAACATTGTTATTCATCATGATGGTGATGGAGAGGCTGTTTCCGTATTTACTGCTGTGGGAGAACGGTCGCGTGAAGCACATGAACTCCTTCTGAATTTAAAAGAAGCAGGAGTCATGGATACGACCGTATTATTGGTAGCACAGATGGGAGAGCGTCCAGCGTTGCGTTTTCGTACTGCCCTTGCAGGTGCGGCGATCGCAGAAGATTTTCGCAAACACAATCATGATGTTCTCTTTTTTATGGACAACGTGTATCGCTACAGTCAAGCAGGTTATGAGCTTTCGACACTTATGAACACAATTCCATCTGAGGATGGGTATCAGCCGAGTTTGCCTTCTGAAATTGGAGGTTTGCATGAACGATTGATTTCTACAAATGAAGGTTCTATCACTTCTATTGAAGCGATCTATATGCCTTCCGATGATGTGAACGATTTATCTGTGAGTTCTACATTTCGATACTTGGATGCGATTGTTGTCTTATCTCGTGATGTATATCAGCAAGGACGCCTCCCTGCTGTGGATTTGCTTGCCTCTACATCATCCGCTCTTTCCACTGACCGTGTAGGAAAAGAGCATTACGAGACATACGTAAAAGCAAAAGCTCTTTTGGAAGAAGCTGTTCATATTGAACGTTTGGTGCAGCTGGTAGGAACAAGTGAATTATCGAAAGAAAATGTGCAAGTATATACCCGTTCACTTCTGCTCAAAAACTACATGACACAATCCTTTGCTGTCGTGGAAAAACAAACAGGGAAAAAGAGTACTCCGACGACTCGCACACAAACAGTCAAAGATGTCCAAAAGATTTTGGCTGGTGAACTCGATAGCGTGGATCCTGATTCGCTGCGGATGAGTGGGAATTTGTAGCTTCTAATAAGAAAAAACTGGTCTTGTTATTCCGAAGCTCGAGTGTACAGCTATTGTTACCCCTTACATGTATGTTTGTCATTCCGAGCGTGTTGTTTTTTCGAAAACAACCGACGAGGAATCCCTTTCGTTCCTAGAAGTTTGGTGTTAATTCGAGATCAAGAGATAAATCTCTCCACCCTGGGTTGTGTTGGGTGATTAGCCACTCTTTCTTCTCTCGTCTCCAGTTCTTGATTTTCTTTTCAAACTCAAGAGCTTCATTGATGCTGTTTGTTTCTTCAAAGTAAAGGAGTTTCGTACAGTGATAAGTTGCAGTAAAGCCTTTGAGGAGGTGATTCTTATGTTCAAATACTCTTCTTCCTAAGTTATTAGTTACACCTACGTATAATGTCCCACTCTCACTTCCCATGATATAGACACAATATGTTGGAGAAGTCATATTCTCACTGTACTACAAACAGG
>PSRQ01000050.1 GCA_003176165.1 Candidatus Cerribacteria bacterium 'Amazon FNV 2010 28 9' | reverse complement strand
GAGCAAGCAAAAGGAAGATGCCAAATCTTTACAACTGCCTATCTACCTTTTACTCGTGAATGGATGTCAAAAGCGAGTGGTGACAAAAGCAAGTTATTGGTATCTGGAGCTATCCGATGAGTTGGAAGAAAAAGAGCTTCCTGATATAGAAGAGGCTCGCTCACAAGTATTGAAAATCGCGAAGCAAATAAAATTGGCTCGCACGTTCAATAGATTCTCTTGCCCACATAAGGGGTGTCGTCAGTGTAAGCCATTTGAAATGGTACTGTCGGGTGAAGCTGAATTTGTAGGTGAGGATGGGTATCGGCGCGATATTTATATGATCGATCATTCCAAATCGGATGAAGATGAAAGCGAGATTTTGTAAAAAGCTGGTGAATAACACTTGTATGTTACCCACCAGCAGCAAAAGGATTTAGATGATTACTCTGTTTTGTGATCATCCTTGAACATTGGTAGTTTACCGCTCAGTAACAGGATAGTGTCGATGAACGTAATAAAATACGCAATTGTTCCGAGCGTAAAGGCAGTGGAGTGAGCTTGCGGAAGTGGAGCTCCAAGTACAAAGTTCATGAGGAGAACAATGAACCCTGGCAAACCCAACACGATTGCGACACCTATTGATGCACACCACACTTTTCCGACCCACGTTAATTCTCTAATCCAATTCTTTAGAGAGTTAAGGATCTTCTTCACTTTTCACCTCGTTTGAACGACTTTAACCTTTTTATTATACCTCTATATATCTCAATGCGACACAGAAGATGAAGTGCGTTATCATGGAAGGATGAAGAATCGAATCATTGGTATATTTGTCCTCCTTTTCCTCATTCCCTTTGTTTTTTGTCAGAGAGCCTTCGCCGATAGTACACAAACATATTCACGTGGCATTGTTCGCTCGATTGATGAGCAAACCCAACAGCAAACTGCGGCAGGAGTTGGATACACTCAAAAATTGAGAGTGCAAGAAGAGCCTTCGGGAAAAATGATTGAAGTACAAAATGGAAGCAATGATCTGCTATTAAACTCGACTCAATTACACCATGTAGGAGAAGAGGTGGTGCTTGTGAGTGAACAAGATGACCAAGGAAATGAGGTAGTGAGTATCACGGATCAATATCGTATCCCTCCGCTTCTGTGGTTACTTGGTGGATTTTTCATCGTTGTGTTCTTTGTGGCGCGGTTCAAAGGATTGCAATCGGTGCTGGGAATGTTTGTATCGTTGGGAGTGTTACTCTTTTATATGGTACCGCAGATTACACATGGAGCTGATCCCGTTGTGACGAGCTTAATTGCTTCAACAGTCATTAGTGCCGTCATTATTTACTTTGGTCACAGTTTTAACATGAAGTCACACGTTGCTCTGCTGTGCATGGTCGTGACGTTGTTTTTCACAGCAGGGTTGGCGGCGGCAATGGTGAAATTTGCGTCGCTCGCGGGAACGGGAAGCGATGAAGCAATCTATGTGCAGACGAATAACACTACAACAATTAACTTACAAGGTCTCCTACTGGGAGGTATTATTCTTGCAGCACTCTCAGTGCTTGATGATAGCGTGGTATCGCAAGTCTCAGTTATTGCGCAGCTGATTGACATCAAACCACATGTTACTCTGCACGAGCTTTACGAGCGAGGTATGGAAGTAGGAAAAGACCATATCTCCACTCTCGTGAATACGCTCATCCTTGCGTATGCAGGTTCAAGTTTACCGTTGTTCATTTTATTTTCGAACGCTTCTTCGCAGCCCGTGTGGGTAGCTCTCAACGATCAAATGATTGCAGAAGAAGTGGTACGCACTCTAACTGGTTCTATCGGCCTTGTCCTTTCAATCCCACTTTCAACACTTGTGGCTTCGGTAGTTTTACTTCATTTTTATCACACGAAAAAGCAGAGGTAGTGTATACTGACACAATGGCAAAAGAAGAGCTCAATCGTCCTCCATCCTACATTCTTCTCATCGTATACAAATTTTTTGCTGGTTTTATTGAACTAACAACAGGTATTCTTTTTGGCATATTTGGACAACAATTTCGGACAATTTATCAAAGTTTTCAATTGGCACACCTACGTGAAGATTCAAGTTTGTATGTGCGCACCATTGAGCATGCAATTCCCTTTTTACTTGATCATCGAAGTTTCGTAATTGCGTATTTTTTAACTCTTGGACTTGGAACGATCATTGGTGCAGTTGGATTATGGTATGAAAAAGTATGGGCAATCCATATGATGATTGTGCTGAGTGCGATTCTTGTTCCATTTGAGTTCATTGATTTTGTACGCCGCCCAACGATTTTTTTGTTTGCGTATATGCTCTTCAATATTAGTATTATTGTTTATCTTGCTCGATTTAATCCACACGTGAGTCGTGTATTAAGGAAGCATAAGAAAATTCATCCTCATGATTCGCAAACTGATAACATCTGATTTAGCTTCCTATAAAACCTTACGTTTACTTTCGCTCCAAACAGATCCTCTTTCCTTTTTTGCTCGATTTGAAGAGGCAAAAAAATGGAGTGATCGACAGTTTGAAGCGGAGTTTATCGGTGCATATGCAGGAATATTTGGATACTATGGTTACTTCGTTGACAATATGTTGGTTGGCTACATTTGCCTTTCCCCCATTTCTAATGGCGAACACCAGACAGCAGATGTTTACAATTTGTATGTACTTCCACAGTTTCGCCGACAAGGAATCGCCAAAAAATTATTAGAGTATATTATTGATCAAGCTCAAGCAGAAAAACTTACCACGCTCTTTTTATCAGTTATGGATCACAATGAAGGAGCCATTTCATTGTACAAACACTATCAATTTTATCCTTATGATTCCCGAAAAGATGTAGTACGGCATGGGGATGAGTTTTTAACTGAGATTCTCATGCGCAAGGATTTAGATTCTTTATAATTCTCCCCAATATTGGAGAGAAACTCTAGTTTTTGGAACTAAAAACTAGAGAAAAGAGGCTTTTGACTTTTGTCTTACAGTAACTTATAATAATATTTGTTCTATGAATGAAACTCGTATTGTATTAGCTTCTCATCATCACTTCCACGCACTGCGCGGGAGTGTTTCTCATATTTAAATTTTCAAAAATCTGATCAAAAACACCTCTCCCGCGCAAGCGGGTTTTTTGTGGTTTTTGGTCAGAAATGTTGAAAGGAAACCGCGTTTAGTAGAACAAGAGTTCTATATTGTTACTGGTTGTTTGAAAGGAACAATTTCTCAAGAAATGAAAGATTTTGAAGAAACAGTATATAAAGGGAGAGTCTTTACACCCCTCCTCGTCGACCAGTATACAGGAATCAAATGCTATATGCTGCAGAGGTTACGTGATACACTACTTGATAGCGAATAAGGAGTTTTATGCAAAAAAATCAACCCCAATTACTGAAAGGATTTCGTGACTTTTTACCGGAAGAGAAAAGGAGTCGCGATATCGTCATGCGACGTATTATTGAAATTTTCGAACGATTTGGATTTGAACCAATTGAGACACCCACGCTTGAATATAAAAGTACGATCATGGGCAAGTACGGAGAAGAAGCCGATAAACTAGTTTATGCTTTTAAAGATAATGGAGATCGTGATGTGGCGATGCGCTACGATCAAACTGTCCCTACAGCACGATTTATCGCCAATTACCGTGATAAACTTCCCTTTCCTTTTCGCCGTTATCAAACGCAGAATGTGTTTCGCGCTGATAAACCACAGAAAGGGCGGTACCGAGAATTTACGCAGTGTGATATCGATATTTTTGGAAGTACATCCACGATTGCAGATGCTGAAATCCTAGCGTGCACGTATTTTGCATATAAAAATATTGGATTTCCCAATGTGGTTTTGCGTGTGAATGATCGGCAAATATTGTTTGATACACTCACTCCGTTTGCGACGGAAAAAGTAGGTGTTTTTTCTATTATCCAATCACTCGATAAGCTCGATAAAATGTCCGCAGATGACGTGCGCGGTGAACTGCAGGAGAAGGGTTTGACAGAAAAACAAGCAACCGATTGCTTGGAAACAATTCGCTGTGTTGAACCATCTGCGAAACTCGAACAGATTCTGCGTGAGGCAGAAGAGTTGGGGGTTGATCCAACGGCGCTCGAATTTTCTCCCACAACCGCACGCGGACTTGATTACTATACTGGTATGATTTTTGAAATCATTATCCCTGGATTCACTGTTGGTTCAGTTGGAGGTGGTGGTCGCTATGATAACCTTATCAATGATTTGTGTGGTGTAGAGATGCCAGCTGTTGGGGTTGCTTTTGGATTTGATCGCACGGTCGAAGCAGCAATAGAAATGGGACTCATAAATGGAACTCAAACAAAGCGCGTACTTGTGACGCTGTTTGATAAAGAAAGCGAAACGATGGCACTCGCTATTGCTTCAAACTTGCGCAAAAATGGAATAGAAACAGAAGTATATCCTGCTGTTGAAAAGCTTGGAAAGCAACTGAAATATGCGGATCGTAAGAAATGTTCGTTTGCAATTGTGATTGGTTCTACCGAACGCGAAAATAACACAGTTGTTCTTAAAGATTTGAAAACTGGGGAACAGGAAACTATTCCTAGGGCGGATGTGATAGAGCGACTGCTTCGTTAAACAACATTTTTGCAGTACAATTGAGGTATGCAACGAATTGTCTATACACTTGCATACGTAAGTATAGGGCTGTGGTGGCTCTTCTTTTGCGTCTCACGACTTGCTTTTATCCAGCTATTGCAGAATATTACTTTCCAATTTGAGCGGCCCTCTGTGAATGCAGATGTAGTTGTGGAGGCTACGCAGCGTGCCTATGCATATTCCACAGCTCCACAAGGAGGAGGGTCAGATATTTTCTTTACTGCAGATGAGCTTTCCCATTTACGTGATGTTGAGCAGATCTATTCTTTTGTCCGTTTGCTTTTGGGAGTTGCGGCGGTTGCAAGTTTATCGCTTCTTTTAGTTTCAGTTCCGAAGCAAAAGATTGATTTGAGAGCACTGTTCCCTGCAGGCATTTTTTTATGTGGATGCGCATTGGTCGCTTTCCTTTTTGTCCTTTTTTTCTCTATTAGTTTCCCTCTCTTTCATATGATTTTCTTTCCACAGGGAAATTGGCAATTCCCCGATTCTTCCCTATTAATTCAATTATTCCCCGATCTTTTTTGGCAATTGTACTCTGTTTCTCTTATGGTGGGGATGTTAGGTGTGGGTATACTTTGTTTCCTTCTTTATCGATATTGGTATGAATAGTAAGATCCCCTATCATCTTGTCGTCCTCTTTATCTTGCTCATAGGAATTTTATACTTGGCAGGTGCCAAACCTCAGTTTGAAAAAATGCCGAATCCTGTCCCTCGACTTCTTTCTCTATTTACTCAAGTTCCACAAGGGTATGTAAAAGTGGTGGATGATATTGATGGGGATACAATCATTGTGCTTATAAATGGAAAAGAAGAAACAGTACGCCTCCTGGGTGTGGATACCCCCGAAACAAAAGATCCTCGCAAGCCAGTTCAGTGTTTTGGTCATGAAGCAAGCACCTTTACTCGTGAACATGTCCAAGGACAAGCCGTGCGATTAGTTGTAGATCCATCTCAAGGGAACGAAGACGTGTATCATCGTTTACTTCGTTACGTGTACTTACCAAATGGAGTGATGTTGGATGAATTACTTATAGTGAATGGGTACGGATTCGCATTTGAAAAGTATCCCATTACGGATACTCCCAGAATGGTGAAGCTCGAACAGCAAGCAAAAGAACAAAGTCGTGGACTTTGGGGAAAATGTGAGGTTACCATAACCGCCGATCGAAAATCAAAATCGACAAATGCGATTGGTTCATAAGTTTCTAGACAGGTAGTGTAGGATGAGTTATATGGAACCAATTCCATTTATTCATCGCGAAAACTCTCGTGCGCGAAGTGTAAAAATATCGCTTGATGAGCAAGGGAATGTAATTGTGACAACTCCTCCACGTTTCCTTGCTTCTCGTATTCCACCATTTGTTGAACAAGCACGCTCTTGGATAAAGATTCATCAGGAACAACTAGTCCATAGACCCATCTTACTAGATGCGCATAGTGTGTTGTATTTCGGCACACCCTATGATTTTGTGGTCCATCCACATAAAACAGGTCAAGTTCAAGTTGGAATTAGTACTATTGAGATAGCTCCGGTTGATTCAAGTGAGAGAGGGATTATGACGTCAATGGAAAAATGGTTGAAAAACCGAGCAATCGAGTACATTATTCCTCGCACGAAAAAGTTAAGTGAGGCCATGAGGACGGAATACAATCAAGTTCATTTTCGTGAGCAAAAAACACGATGGGGCAGTTGCTCATCTGATAAAAACTTGAATTTCAATTGGCGGCTTATTCATGCACCGAAAGCCGTCATTGATTACGTTATCATTCATGAACTTTCACATACGGTGCATATGAATCATGGGAGCAGGTTTTGGGAATTAGTTGCACATTATGATCCGGATCATCCCCTGCATCGTGGCTGGTTGAAACGGTTTGGGGGAGAAGAAGGATAGCTGCAGAGATTAGAGCAATAGAGCTTAGAGATTAAAGAAAAAAGAGGAAGGAATCTGTTGCCCGTTGGTCATCATCAATGTGAGACGATCAATCCCCAAGCCGATTCCTGCGTAGCTTTTTCCCGTTTCGTGTAGCGTTTGTAGCGATGACAAAAACTCTTCGTCCAACGGCGATACTGTTTGACCATTTTTTATTCTCACTTCTCTTTCCTGCTCCATATACTGCCGAACGATTGTCGTATCAGTTTGTTCCGTGTTGCCATTTCCTATTTCCATTCCTTGTGCATAGACTTCAAAACGTTGTGCAAGCCAAGGTTTTTCTCGTTGGATAGCGCACAATGGAGAAATGCGAGCTGGAAAGTCAGTAAGGAAAAATGAAATATTTGGTAGATGCGGCTCGATTTCATTCAAAAATAATTGGTCAAATAATTGTTCCCATGTTGCCTGTTCAGTTTGATATCCTTTTTTTTGTGCGACATCGATCAGTACCTTATCGGTTATCAAATGTTCAATAGAGCTTTCAACATATTGTTGGAACAACGTGTCCATTGAATAAATTTGCCACGGTTGGTGATGCGTATGTTGTCCCAGGGCTTTTGCAACAAAAGCCAGCAATCGTTTTGTGTCATCCATAATCGTTTCGTACGTAGCATGTTTACGGTACCATTCCAACATCAAAAATTCGGGTGTGTGTTTGGGGCCAGTTTGTTCGAGGTTACGAAATGAATGTCCGATGGAGTAACAATTTCCCATCTCTTGAGCTAGCCAATATTTCAATTTTTTTTCTGGTGAAGTTGCGAGGAAAAGTTGTTTTTCACCTTCAATCGTGTTCCATCGAGTAGCAAAAGGATACACATTTGGTTCTGTTGGAATTGAGCTGTTTAAAACAGGTGTGATGAGTTCATGAAATCCTTGTGCATCGAAAAATGATCGAACTGCTTTAATGACACGTTCCCGTGCGAGTAAAAAATCAAGCTGCATATGTTTGAAGTTCTAAAAGATACTGTTTTATTCCACACATAAACTCACTTTGACTGCACCCTAAACAGTTGTGAAGTGTATTCGTTTTTTCCCATGTTTCGAGGCGTTGCTTCAAGTTGGCAATTAACGTTGTTATCTCATCTTGCAGTGTGCCAATAGAGATTGTTCCTTCGCAGCACCCATATACTTTTCCATCGGAAGCAACGGCAATTTGGTAACATCCTAAGTCTTTTGGAGGGAAAACATTTTTTGTTTTCATGAGCGTTAGCATTTCTTCCCTGTTCAAGAAATCAAATCCTTCTGTTTCGCCTACGATATTGGATACTGGGTGTACAGTTAAATATGTTGGTGGCTTACGAGGATGGTATGTGACCACTGGCAAAAATCCGAGTTGGTCTTGAAGGTATTGTTCAAATTGGCTAATGAATGGTAAATTCTGATGTGTAACGATAGAAAATACATCTAGGTGAAAGCTCATTTCGTGCGCCTTTTTCATGAAGGCGATACTTTTGGCAAAATTACCTGTTCCGCGATTTTTATCGTGATATGTGGGCAAACCGTCTAAAGATGTAATCAAGTTGATAAGATTGGGAGTCTCAAATTCATCTAATCGATCGATTGTGCCGTTGGTAATGATTTGAATAAAGATTCCTTGTCTTGTTAAGACATTTACAAGTTTAGGAAAAGTAGCAAGTGCCATCACTTCTCCCCCACAAAATGTTATGGTCTCTATTGTTTGTTCTTTTTTATATCGATTGATAAATTCCAACATCTCTTCATTTGACAAAATAGGGTTTGTTTTTCGCGTATAACAGATTTTGCACTTCAAGTTGCATTTCTCGAGTGGATTAATATAAAGATGGTGAAGTACCTGATCAAAGTGTGCTTTAACTATAGAGTTCATAAATATAGGTCCTATTATACCAGATAAGGTGACAAAATACCTTGTACGCAGTACAATACAGAAATCAGTTTTCTTGAGGAGATTTATCTATGATGGTTAATGGTGGAAATATCAAAAAAGGCATGTACATTATGTTCAAGGGTGAACCTCATATGGTAACTTTGACAGAGTTTGTTTCGCCTGGAAAAGGCTCTGCCTTTATGCGTACCAAGCTCAAGAGTGTGAAAACGGGAAGCGTTGTTGAGTTCACTTTTAAATCAGTCGAAATGGTAGAAGAGGCGGATGTTTCTTCTGTAGAGATGCAATATCTCTATCAAGATGGTGAGGATTTTGTTTTTATGAATCCGCGCAGTTTCGAACAATTAACGATCCCTGGATATCTGATGACAGACTACGTGCCCTTTATGTTGCCTGAACAGACAATGTATGTCCTTTTGTTTAATGAACAGCCGATTGGGGTTCGTTTCCCAAATAAAGTAACGCTAAAAGTTACCTATGCCGAAGATGCCGTTGCTGGGGGTCGGATCAACGCTCCAAAGAAAAAAGTAAAGCTTGAGACTGGCTATGAAATTGATGTTCCTCTCTTTATTAAAGAGGGAGAATCAGTTATTGTTGATACCGCGACTGGATTGTATGTTAGTCGTGCGAATGAATAATTAGCATGAACGGCTATTGTTAGGGTTCTCTACTTTTCGTTGTCTGAAGAGAGTGAGTTCATCACAGGGGAACCCACTATCATCCTCCTCAAAAGACGCTTCTCTATCATCTGTCGTATAGTGCGGAGGTGTTGACGGTTCTTTCCCAAAGGCATGTGGAAAACGCGCTCGTAATTCTTGTTCATGTTCTGTTTGCTCTTGCTCATGTGTCATACACTCTCCTTACTCTATACTTATGTACGCTACTCTTCTTGTAACTAATGTCAAATACATGACAAATTGGAGAGAACTTGATAGGATAAACACATGGGTTTTGTGCATCAACTTTTTCATGCTCGCCGAAAACGATCATCCTCTCTCCTTTCACGTTCGGCTCATCGGCCATTTCGTTGGTTGAAAATCTTGCGCTTTTTAGGATTACTCTTTTTTGTTGGATCAGTTGTTGGAGTCATTGTTTTCACAGGTTTATTTTTGTGGATCGCTCGTGATCTTCCCAACCCTGCCGGTGTGACTGTTCAACAAGGCTTGAGTACAAAAATTAATGATCGAAATGGCAATCTTCTCTACTCTGTGTATCACGATGTTCAATCTGTTCCTGTCACGATCGACCAAGTTCCTACATATTTAAAAGAAGCAACTGTCTCAACGGAGGACAAAGAGTTTTATAAAGAGGGTGGGTTTGACCCATTAGGACCCTTGCGCATCCTCTACAACGTTTTACGCTTTCACCATTTGACTGGAGCTTCAACGCTAACTCAACAGCTTGTTCGCAATACAATTATCTCCAATGAGCGTACGTTAACCCGTAAATTTAAAGAATTTTTATTGGCAATTCAAATCGATAATATTTATAGCAAAGATGAAATCTTGCAAATGTATTTGAATAACGCCCCCTATGGAGGAACAGCATTAGGAGTGGGAGCAGCCGCACAGTTGTATTTCCACAAAGATGTGAAAGATTTGACACTTGTGGAATGTGCAATTCTTGCAGGGCTTCCTCAAAGTCCAAGTAACTACTCACCGATCTCGGGGAAGAAAGATTCAAATGGTGTGCCATTATGGTTGCCTCGTGCGCAGGGGGTGTTGCGGCGTATGCGTGAGGATGGAGATATTACTGCCGATCAAGAAAAAACTGCAGATGACCAACTTTCTGCAATGAAGTTTGATAAAAATGCAATCTCTATCAATGCCCCACACTTTGTTTTTTATGTTCGTGACCAGCTTGAGCAAATGTTTGGAACCACGATGGTAGAGCAGGGTGGCTTAAAAGTAACGACAACTCTGGACCTTAATCTCCAACAACAAGCACAGCAGATCGTGCAAGATGAGGTCGCGAAAGTCAACAATGTTCATATTACAAACGGAGCTGCCATGGTTCTTGATCCAAAAGATGGAGAGATTTTAGCAATGGTAGGAAGTAAAAATTACTTTGCAACTGATATTGATGGACAATTTAACGTGGCGGTCGATGGGAGTCGGCAACCCGGATCATCTATTAAGCCGGTAACGTATGTATTGGCTTTTCGTAAAGGTTTTACACCAGCATCCATGATTGTGGATGCCCCAACATCGTTTCCAGGTGGCACCGGACAGCCTGATTATGCTCCCCAAAACTATGATGGAAAATTCCATGGTCCAGTAGAGCTGCGTTTTGCGTTGGCGAACTCTATGAATATCCCTGCTGTAAAGCTTCTCGCGCAAGTGGGTGTCAAAGATATGTTAGGGCTGGCATATCAAATGGGATTTAAAACACTGGAACCGTCAGTCGTCAATCAACGCCGATTTGGATTGTCTGTAACTCTTGGAGGTGGGGAAGTGCATCTTATTGATGAAGTAGGAGCGTACAGTGCCTTTGCAAATGGGGGATTGAAAGTGGACCCCGTGGCAATTTTGAAAGTGGAAGATAAAGATGGCCATGTCCTCTATCAAGCAAATCCACAAGCCGGGGACCGAGTTCTTTCTCCGCAAGAGACTTTTCTTATTGATAGTGTATTGTCCGATAACGATGCTCGTTCAATGGAATTTGGATCTAATTCGCAACTCAATTTTGGTGGACGTGCTGTCGCGGTCAAAACAGGGACCACCAACAATAAGGTCGATAACTGGACTGTGGGGTGGACTCAAAATGCAATTGTCGGCGTGTGGGTAGGAAATAATGATAACAGTCCCATGAAGCAAGTTGCGTCAGGTATCACAGGTGCTGCCCCCATTTGGCATCGCATTATGGATACGGCGATCAAAGATGGATATAAAGATGTTCCCTGGACTATACCATCTGGTGTGACACAACAAACGGTAGATAGTATTTCGGGTTATCCAGCCCATGATAATTTCCCTTCACGTCAAGAGTATATTATTGATGGAACACTTCCCTCTCTTCCCGATCCAATTCATACAAACTTGAAAGTTTGCGCGGGCCAGAATGCACTCGCAAGTGAAGC
This sequence comes from Candidatus Cerribacteria bacterium 'Amazon FNV 2010 28 9', assembly GCA_003176165.1. Taxonomy (GTDB): domain Bacteria; phylum Patescibacteriota; class Microgenomatia; order UBA1400; family UBA12028; genus PSRQ01. The sequence goes on along the minus strand of PSRQ01000050.1, from coordinate 3,871 downwards.
GGATATTGCCAGAGGTCAATATGATCAAAAAGAATTTATTGTTTTGAAGGAGAATGATCCAGTGAGTCAAGATGGACAGAATCGTTGGCAAACCGGAATTGATACGTGGGTGTCACAGCAAGCAGATCCACGCTATCATGTACCCACCGGGACATGTTCTTCTGGCTCAGTGGTATATGCCAATATCACTTCCCCATCCGATCAAAGTAATTTTTCAGATGGAAACAGTAACGTTCCAATCAGCGTTGACGCGACAACCGATGGAGATATTGATCGTGTGGAGATTTATGTGGATGACGTGTTGACGACAACGCTTCGTTCTCGTCCATACAATACAACACTTTCTCTGTCACATGGAACGCATAAATTAAATGCTAGGGCTTTTCGCAGTAGCGACCAATCAGAAGGTATCTCTGGTGATGTGCATATTGGTGTTGGCGTTCCCTGGAATTACACAGCGCCCACTCCAACTCCTACTTCCACCCCAACTGCAAGTCCATAAAGCCATGGAGCCCCTTCACTTTATGCCGCATTTGTGCGCATACTAGCTCTATGCACCAAGCACATGGGTTGCACCATATCATTAAAAAAAAGAAAAAAAACACGTACGATAAATTTATGTATGGGTTTGCAATGCTTACTCCTTTGAGTGTCCTTCCTCAAATTCAACAAATTTTTATCCACCATAGTGTTGGTGGTGTGTCTTTAGCAACTTGGACGGTATTTGAAGGAAGTTCTCTTTTGTGGCTTGTATATGGATTGAAACACAAAGCACACGCAATCGTTGTAAATAATGTGGTTTCGTTTCTCCTCCAAGGTGTCGTGTTGGCCGGGATTTTTCTCTATCGTTAAAATATGCACCATTATCATATTTCTAAACATATCAAAAAAAGCAAAAAAGAATCATTGTACGAAGCATTTATGTATCTGATTGCATTTGTAGGACCGCTGACCACATTTCCACAAGTTATTGAAATTTTTTCGACTCATTCCGCAAAAGATGTTTCCTTGTGGACGTGGTTGGGATATCAAGTACTTGCAATTCTTTGGGTTATTTATGGTTTTAAACGGAAAGATAAACCGCTTATTATTACAGAAGCTATGTGGTTTATCATGCAGGCGTTCGTACTCTATGGTTTTTTTCTCTATCGGTAACTCTATTCGACTTTTCCAATGAGTTTTCCCCCCTGTTGTTCGATTGTCTTAGCAATCTTTTTTCGAAGTGGGAGAAGGTCTGTAGCACTTGTTTCTGTAGTGGGTTGATACGTAATTGTAAACGTGGCGTTCTCTCTGAACTGATCCTTCAACTCAACCTTGGCAATCAATGGATCGGTTGTCTGGATCAGTTCGATCATGGATTGAATCTTCATATCGTGCGCCAACTCAAACGTCATATCTTCGATGATTGGCGACAGTTTGGGAATTGGTTTCAGTTGTGGATATTTAGCACACAATTTTAAGATCGCTTTCCAGTTTAAATCGAGAACGGTGATCGTTGATTGGTTTGGTGCCACAAAACACTCTCCAATCGTGTGACCATCCACAACAATCCTTGCATTGTCCTTTTGTTCAGTCACTTGGTAGGTAGGCTCTGCGATGTAGAGCGAACGCAACAGTGCCGATAGCATGCCTTTTACCTGGCGTTGGTTTGTGTTGGAGGTGATGGTCAGAAGATACTTTTCATAGGGCAGAATGGTACTTTGTACATCCTTGGATAAACTCATCTTTCGCTCGTGTTGCAACTCTGCACTCGCATCTTTATGAGGAAGGTAGACATTGGCAAACTCAAACACCGTAAGATCCTTATGGATAGGATTCATGGCGAGCACATCCAGATGAGATGACCACAGTGTGCGACGCATGTAGGCGAGGTCTTCTGTCAAAGGGTTTTTGAGTTTGATGTGTGATTGGTCAACTGGTTTACCCAGCCATACCGCTTCTTTATGAGCCATTTGCTCGCTAATCATCGAGTATGTGTATACTTCTTGACTTCCCAGTGTTGCCAATATTTGTTTGGCGGTATATTCGGCATCAAAATCAACGCCCTCTTGCTTGAGTGTTGGAATTGCTCCATTCATCAAGACACTTGGCAAATTATGATACCCATAAATACGAGCAATCTCTTCCACGATATCGACGGGGATAGTCAAATCAGTACGCCAAAGCGGTGGATGTACCGTTAGCATGGAATCATAGAGTTGTGTTTCACATCCCAAAACGTGCAAGATCTCGCGAATGCGCTGCGGTTCCAGTTGAATTCCTAAATACTCTTGAAAGAGTGAGATGTTTAATTGAATTGATAGTGGTTCTTGCTTCCCTGGGTAGATATCAGTATATGTTGCAACAAGGGGTTGCGCGCTTGTAAGTTGTGTGTACAGTTCAACTGCACGAGCAAATGTATCGTCTGCAAGCTGCGGTGACAAACCTTTTTCATCCAGTTGGGCAGCGACAGTACGAATGGCATGCGTCATAGAAGCAAACCGCACTTTTTTGTGATCAAGCGATTCAATCCACAACATGACATTTTTGGTTGAGGCATCTATAGATGTATTTTTAGTTCCTTTAATGGCAGGCAAATCGATGATTTCGTCGTTGTCATTTTTGAATACAATTTCACCGCCGAGGGTTGTAAATTCTGTCCCATCAATAATCGTGAATTTTTCTCCTTTTTTCGCTTCAACGACGCGGATAACACCACCTTTTGCCATGAGTTTGTCGTAATCAAAGGCGTGGCAGGGATGACCATATTCGTGCGTCACGTAGTTGGTGATATCGATCACAGCATCGTGCACATTGATCCCAATTTGTTTTAACCTCTTTTGCATCCATGCTGGTGATTGATTGCGTTGTACATTAGCAATAACAATGCACATGCAGCGATTGCAGAGGTTGGGATCATTTACTATTTTTGGAACTTCGAATGTTTCACGCGGAACCTGCCTACCGGTCAGGGAGGCTTGTTTGCGGGTTTCGTGAAAATCCAGAAAGGTAGTGGGCTTTAACTTTGCATGTATTCCAGCCTGTTCCAAAATAACCGCCGCTTCGCGGGCGATACCTCGTACCGACATACAATCGACGCGGTTGGTGGTCACTTCAATGTCGAAAACGCTTTCCCCCTCAATCTCATGAATGCGTTCTACCGAAGGACCACACAACGATAAGTATTTTTGAATTTCTAACGCAGTGGCGTTTGTCTCAACATGTTCGAGTAGCCAGGTATAGGGAATGAGAATGTTCATAATTAAAATTGTTCCAATAACCGCACATCGCCGTTATACAACATCCGAATATCATCAATGTGGAGTCCAGGACGCAGTGTATAGGTGCGCTCAATACCCCACCCGAATGCGAATCCTGTATATTCATCAGAGTCAATACCGCCTGCTTTCAGGACATTAGGGTGTACCATTCCAGCTCCTCCAACTTCATGCCAACCTGATTTACAGAATCTACATTTTTCTCCGTTGGGTAATACCCCTTTCCCCTCACAAATCGTACAAGAGAAATCTACTTCGAATGATGGTTCTGTGAACATAAAGTGAAATGGGCGAATGCGTGATTTTGCAGTGGGTCCATAAAACTCTTTGGCGAAATGATCAATGGTGCCCTTCAGATGTTGAATATTAATCCCTTTATCAATAACCAATCCTTCGAACTGATGAAACATAGGTGTATGGGTAACGTCAGCCTGACGTCGGTATACACGTGCAATATTGATCATGCGGATTGGCGGTTTTGAGTTGTGGCGCTCCATTTCACGGACCTGGCCGTTGGATGTATGTGTTGAAAGGACAATATTCCCTACTTTTTTATCAACCGGGACGTCGATGAAAAATGTTTCCCATTCATCACGAGCGGGATGACTTTGCGG
>PSRQ01000046.1 GCA_003176165.1 Candidatus Cerribacteria bacterium 'Amazon FNV 2010 28 9' | reverse complement strand
GCCTTACAATCGCGTTCCAGAAGGGGAAATATATGGAACGTTGGTTTTCTGCAGAAGATTGGCGCGAAGCAAATCACTTCGCACTACTACGCTCTATGCAACCCGGAGATGCCCATGAAGAACAAACCATCATGGTCGCCGTGGGCTATGAATTAGCGCAACATCGAGATAACTCACACCTTTCACTTCCAGAAATTTGCCAGCGGTTACAAGAGATCAACCCACTCTTTGAAGCAACAACCCATCAAGATATCTTGTTTGCAGAAGAAGGACTTTTAAGTTCCTTTGCATTCTTTCAATTGCTTCCCGCTCTCGCACGTGTTTTGGACTACAATCCAGAACCGACGATTACCGAGCTCAACGAGCACTTCAAGTTGCGGCATAAACTCCAGTTCAGCCCGCGCGAATAGTTATTGGGTGTGAAATTTATCGTGGATTTTTTTCAATTCTGGCCGGGTAACGTGTGTGTAGATCTGGGTGGTTGCAATGTTTTTGTGTCCAAGCATTTCTTGGACATCACGTAGGCCTGCTCCATTTTTGAGCAGATCGGTGGCAAAGGTATGGCGCAATCCATGCGGAGTGATCTTGAAAGGCAAGTGGGCTTGGTTTGCGTATTTTTCGATAATACGTTCAATCGTACGTGTCGTAAGGCGTAATTGCTCTCCATCCGCATCAATCATTCCTTTTTTCCCATTTAAATCTGGAGAGCTATCTTTCTTCGACAATCGGATAAACAGTGGGCTATATGTATCCACTCGAGTTACCTCGTATCGTTCTACCCATTGAGCAGCCCGCTGCGACAGAAAGACGACACGAGCTTTGCGCCCTTTGCCAATCACACCAAACTCGCGTCGAGCAGTATCCACTTGCTCACGATTTAGACTGACCAATTCACTTACACGTAGCCCTGTTGAGAACAGTACCTCCATAATCGCCCGGTCTCGTAAACCGCGAGGGGTCGAAACAAGTGGCTGAGCCAGCAAATGTTCAAGATGTTCTGTCGATAAAAATGCGAGTTGATGCGCTTCGGCTTTGGGAAGATCAATTTTTTCGGGAGCAAGCACAACAATATCTTGTTTGGTCAGCCACTTTAAAAAAGAACGTAAAGCGATGATGTGATAACTTTGCGTACGCTTTGAGAGTAGTGCATCATCCCCACCCAAGTGAGTCAAATGAAGACGATACTGCCTCATATCATCTAAGTTTAATTGTGTGATATCACTTTTCCCGGCACTCACGTACCAATCTGCAAATCTGGAAAGATAGTGACGGTAATTGCGAATCGTCAATCGACTCACATTGCGCTCTACCTCCAAATGCTCGAGGAAATGGACAATGTGTTCATGAAGTGGAGTAAGAATGGTTTGGGCTTTCATGATTAAAAGAAGAAGGGAAGTGGCGATGATCCTTTCCCTGTCATTCAGAATCAAAATAGATCAACGTCCCATATCACAATCTTCCAGGAATTAGCAACTAAGATGCAAAGACTGCTACTACCCGTAGAATATGCGATATATTGATATATCGATCTTTTTTGAAAGTATCTTTTCTCGAGAAATCCAGATCAACTATGATCCTTGAAAAATGATTTTTCAAGAGCGTCTATAGTAATCCAATAATTTCTCTTTGCTTTTCCTATCATCTCATCCATCACCAATCAAGTGAAAAAGATAGCTGTGAAGGGAAGAAGCATGAGAATTATTGTGCGACATTTGATATATCCATACAAGTAGTAAATGTATACTCCATTAAATTGCATCAATGTACGTATCCGCTCCCCAAACAGATAGAAATTTGTTTTGTTCTATCGACCCACCAGCAAACACGACAATCAAAACAAACGAACCTAAGTTTATAGCGACACTATCCAAGGTCTTTTCTTTCACAGACTCATCGATGTGAGGATCGTGAAGTTGCACATACAAGTTCGCGGAAGCATGAGCGAGGACTATTGGCAGCGGGTGCATGTTCTGTTTATGAGCATGAGGGATACCTTCAACATGAGAAAGCCCCACACTCTGTATGTGTTTCGTTTCATCCGACGCTCGAACATCCACAGCACAAACGAGAGCCGCTCCATGTATCCCAAGATCTTCTTTCGCATATGAGATCATTTTGCACGCGATAGATTGCATTTCTTCATTAATAAATGAAAGTTCCATATGACATCTGTGCGCAAGTCTACCGATGCGATGTAAACATTACATAGCAACAGCGTGTAAAAAACGTAATAAAGAAGAACCGACGTGAGGCGTTACGCACCAAGAAAGTCGCGGTGTTCGATTTCCTCAAGAAGCAAATATGTTCTCCAGATAGCAAGCCTCCCAAAGGCTCAAAATCGGCTTTTTGCACCCTTTCAGCACTAGTTAGTGGTCTCTCACTTCAGCAAAAGAGCGGATTGATCCACACAAAGCCATACATATCGTGTAGTACGTTCTTTTTCCATTCAAAGCAACATTTTCGGTATTCATTCGGAATTTAAAAAATCGATAAAAATTTAAAATAAGAAAGAATGAGGGAAAAAGAATGTTGAGGAAAGGAAGAAGAGAGAAAAAATAAATTTGCAAAAAAAAAACGAACAGTGCAGAATCAAAACTATAAAAGGAGGCTTCTCCGACTGTTCACCATTTATGTCGCAAAAGATATATTGTGCGACATGTTGTAAACATACCCTTTTGCTATACTATCAATGCGTTACATACACAATTTCTGTGTATCTTAAAAAGTGGGATCTATATCACTCTCCATACCCAAAGATGCATAAACCGAGACTGGCATATCTCGAAGCGTACGAATCTACTCAAACAGTCGTTACTGTTATGCTTGGGTTTACTCGTAAGCCTGGTGGGGTTTGCTTTTCTGGGAAGTGGATTGTTTGCTCTCATCAACTCTCCACGCTAATCTCGAGGGCAAGTATATACTCGCCCTTCTTTCTTCCTAAGCAATACCAAATTGACAGTCCTTGTCACGTCAAGGACGCACAGCCGTCTTCGGGTTTTTTATGCTTAATACTATTTAGAGTTTTCCACACTGCTTAACCAGATTAAATAAAGTCTTATAATATTCGTGAACACTTGGCGTGAAAACCAGACGCTTCTTTAGATATAGGATTTTCCCCTTTTCGAGCCACCAGAGGAAATGATATAGTTTGATCCCCTTCCCTTTTCCTGCCATTTTCAAAAAGAAACAGGTTTATTTCCAATGAATAAGTAATAAAAATGAAATAGTTACGAACACCGCGAGCATCAAGTACTCTTGCGTCGTACGCCTAAAAAGACGTCCTTCTATATAATGCTGAATGAGTCCAAACCCCACATATAATAACGCTGTTAAAAATAAGGATACACTCCAGAGACCCACAGGCAGAAAAGAAATGGCAAGAGCACATTGCGCAATGATGAACGAAAACATGAGTGGAACAAGGTACAATCTTCGAGTAAATTTTGGTTCCAATTCAAGTGACCAGGTTGAACAGAGCATGAGTGGAAACGTAACCAACCCTGATAAGAGCATGTTGACGAGTGGGTGCAACTGTAAAGAAAAAATGAAGTTAAAAAAGAAAATCGCCATGAGCAGTAAAAAAACGGAACCCACCGCATGAGCCGCTCGTAGCAACTGGATGGTTTTGACGCGCCCAATCGCATATATATTGGAAGTCAGTAACAACGCGTACATCCCAATACCAAATAATCCCACAACTGCGATTCGCGACAAAAAATTTTCAGGAAGAAGAAAATAAAAGAGAGAAACAGCCAAGGCATACATGGTAGGAAATGGCAGCACTGTAATCCACTCAATGCCATTGATATTGGTAGAAAGTGCCCAGGCACTCATGATATACGTTGCAAAGGTAAATAAGGCAATCGCAAACGGACGAATATCAATGGAAAGCACTTGGGTAGCGAACAACCCAATGGCTAAAAGGGTGGAACTAATAATAAACTTCTCTCGTTTTCGCATGCTTCATTTCCCTTGTTGTAGCTTAAGAACCAAGGACCGCATTGTGCCAAACGGCATCAATATCGTCATGATTTTCTAATTCATCGATAAGTTCCATCACACGAGTATATTGTTCTTGTGTCAATACGACAGGAATAGTTGGGATATACTCTCCGTCTTCATTTGCAAACAAATACATCGCCGCTCCAGGACCCGCAAGGGCGCCCTCATATGAAGAAAAGAGATAGCGCACTTCCCCACCTGTGCGTTGTTTATTATCGGTGTGCGCAAGCGCAATAATTCCCACCCCGTTGGGACCGTAACCTTCGTAGAGGATCTCTTCTAATGCTCCTTGCTCCCCTTTACCAAGAGCGCGATCGATCGCACGTTTGATATTGGCATTGGGCATATTGACCGCATGGGCTTTATCAAGAGCTAATCGCAGCGACGGATTTTCGTTGGGATCACCAACTCCCGTCTTCTTGACAGCGCTCATGATGAGCTTCGCTATTTGAGTAAATTCTTTACTCTTTTTAGCATCTGTCGCAGCTTTTTTATTTTTAATATTGTTCCATTTACTATGTCCAGACATATGGATGACCCTTTCCCTCTCCTTATTCTATCATTCTTTTGCCAGATGGAAGTTGTTATCCCTTCACAAGAAAATTCCAAGTATCAAAGCCCAACTTTTTGATATTTGAATTTTGGATTTTGAAATGTACGCGCTTCCGCGCGTTCTCCTATTGCTTTTTATGGTTTGATCAGAGAAAATACGTCGTTTACAGAGCAGAATACTCTGCTTGACACGAGTGATAGATTTGTTACGCTCAAATGCATAGATTTCACAGGAACACATGACCATGCAATCCATCTCACAACTAACAACCCTTGCCGTGAAGTCCTCCCAAGAAGGAAATTGGGAAAATGGTCGTGATCTCAACCAACAAATTGTCGATCAAGAACCTCAAAATATCGGAGCCTTGAATCGCCTTGCATTCTGCTATATGCAACTTGGAAAAACAACTGAGGCGAAAAAGACCTATGAGCAAGTATTGAAGATTCAAAAATTTAATAGTATCGCACAAAAATACCTCGCCATTTTGAAACAAAAAGGCAATTTTGTCCCTGCTGTCAATCAAATTCAGGAAGACTTCATCGAGGAACCTGGAAAAACGAAATCAGTTTGTCTACAAAAATTGGCAGATCCCGATGTCCTTCAAGGGATCGCAATTTCAACATCGTGCGACCTCATCGTGAAAAATCACCGTGTCAATGTACAAACGAAACAAGGGAAAATATACCTTGGTTGCCTACCTGACGATATCGCATTTCGGCTTCAGAAACTTATTAAAATTGGGAACACCTATGCTGTCTTCGTCCAATCAGCAAACAAAAAAAATTGCATTGTGTTTATTAAAGAACTGAGTCGTAGTAAAGAAGCACTCATGCCTTCATTCCTCGCCACAAGTAGTGGATTGACAGGAATCCAAGAAGATGTCGTGCTTGACGAAGCTCCTCTTGATACCAACGAAACAGGGTCTGACGAAGGGACTCATATGGATATACCTAGCGAGGACCAAGGGAACGACGACGAGATGGAATAAGCAATTCTTCTACGGACTGAAATCAGCCGCTTCCTTCGTACTCAAAAACAAGACAATATCGCTGCGATACTGTGCCGCGGTTTGTGGATCAATGTCCACACGCGCGTCGATCGAGCGAGAGAGCATATCAACAGTATGAGAGGCTATCAGTGATTGAGAACTGAGAACTAACCGTGCATGATCCAAAAGAATTGGTGTATCTCCTAAGGATATCACATTGATTCCTTCTGTCGTAAGCACACGCCCAACAGTAGTAGCCAAACGAGCGGTTCCCGATGCGTTGACAACGCTTACCGTTTCATTTTCTTTTCGCACTGAAAGGTTTGAGACGTTTTTTTGAACAAACGCATCGTAGGTTTCGTCATCAAAAACACGAGGATTCTGCGTCACATCGGTGATAGTCGTTTGCCTGATTTGGGGCGATCGAAAAGCCACAAACCACCATAATCGGAAACGATCGGCGAGGGAAAGTGATGAACTTTCGCTGGTATCAATAAGAGAGTCCTTCAGGAAATTTGCAATCGTTTTAGTGTTTGGAGCAGCGGCATTGCGAATAACAACACCTGACACATTAATATGAATATTGCGGAGCATCACCCGCAAATATGTTTGCACCGGTTGGTGATCGAGTGCCAACAATCCATAGAGTGAACTAATACTATACTCCCCTTCTGAAGGAGTGCGGACCTGAATAGAGTCAGGATAGGAAAATAAAGTTAGCATGTTGTCACCCGGATCCATCCACAGCACCGTAACACTGCGACGCACACTATCCTTTGGGCCTGTGAGAAGGACAATGCCTACCGGTTCTGATCCGTGTATTGTACTTGTGTGCAAGAAAAACCAACCAATTAAAAAACAAGAACACAAGAAGCTCAGACACAGAATTCCAATCACAACTCCACCTTTAAACAGCGTACGAAAAGTATTTCTTCCCTGTTGAGCTGCATGATAGGAACGCAGCGGTGAACGCTTGATCCGAGCTTGGTGAGAACGCTTGGCAAAATCACTCATATGATCGAAGCAACTCCTTAGTGCTCATACTCTATGAGTGAGACGGCGATGTCAAGATTTGGCTACGAAGTTGATCACACAAGCGGATCATGAAACGGACGTTGTGGATCGATGCCAAACGATAATAGCTGAGTTCTTTTGTTTTGAACAAATGATGAAGATAGGCACGTGTGTACCCACTCACACACGTATAACAATCACAATCATCTTGAATTGGTGTTTGATCCAATGCGAAACGACTATTGCCAATCCCAAGTCGACAATGATTAAATTCCGATTCTACTTTTAGAGTTCTCTTATCCAGTTTCCCATTATATAATGCCCCGTTTCTTGCTAAGCGCGTCGGTGCCACACAATCAAACATGTCAAACCCAAGTGTAACGGCATCAACAATGTCTTGCGGATTCTTACCCAAACCCATTGCATAACGCGGTTTATTGACCGGTAGCAGCGATTCAATCCACTCCATCACTTCTCCTGTCCCAGGCATGTTGTATCCAATTGTCTCTCCACCGACAGCAATTCCATCAAATCCAAGACTGACAATTTGCTGCGTCGATTCTTTGCGTAAATCCTCATGCATCGCTCCTTGGATGATGCCAAACAACGCTTGGTACTTCCCTTGTGCCGTTAAACGATCACCGCGTTCCCATTGCTGTTTACATTCAATTGCCCATTGATATGTCCGCTCTATTGCTCGGGCGGCAATATTTTTATCTGCAGCATCAGGTGTACATTCATCAAACGTCATCATGATATCTGCACCAATTTTTTGCTGAATCTCAATTGCTTTGGTTGGCGTAAAGAAGTGTTTTGAACCATCAAGGTGCGAGGTAAACTCAACGCCGGAATCGGAAATAACAGTAGGGTTCAGGGTACTGGGTTCAGGGGTTAGCGTATTGGAATTTGGAATTTTGATTTTAGAATTTTTTCCCTTGAGTTGTTCCCCCAGTGAAAATACCTGGAACCCTCCGCTATCTGTTAAAACAGGCTTATCCCAATTCATCATGCGCTGAATACCACCTAAGGTGTGAACAACTTCTTCGCCAGGACGCAAATACAAATGGTATGTATTGGCGAGCATGATGGGAGATTGGGTGTTGGCAACATCTGCGGCATCAAGCCCTTTCACGCTCCCCTGCGTCCCTACAGGCATAAAAATGGGAGTTGGGACATCACCATGCGGTGTATGCATGACGCCAACGCGCATCTTGTTTTTGGTGGCTAAAAGGTCAAATGAAAATGACATACCAGGTATTATAGTATAATTAGACAATGGAACACGAACCACAAGGCGGAGGTAATCAACCCAACGACTATCGTATGACCTTACTCAAAGCCGTGGAGCTTGGAGAGTACGATCCGCAAGTATTGGCACGTTTCCCAGAATGGCACCAACTTGGTCGTCATGCTCAATTCCAACTCGTACGCAAGGGATTAACAAATAGAAACTTCCAACTCCAAAGTACTTGGGGTGAGATTAACAATCAGCTTAATTTTTCGAAAAAACCACATTTACATCAAGCATTACGAAACATCGAAAAACAAATCCACGAACTACGTGAAGAGGAAGATCGATTATTTGTCGAATTTACAAAAGTGTAACGTTCTACTCACTATCCCCTATAGACTACCAACTTTTCTATGCTTCTTTCTGATTTTGATTATCACCTTCCCGATAACCGGATTGCCCAAACGCCAATCGAGCCTCGCGATCACAGTAAGTTGCTCGTGATCAACCGAAGGACTGGGCAACTGAGTGATGATCATTTTTATGAGCTTGCCGATTTGCTCACCGCAAATGATGTGTTAGTCGTGAACGATACCAAAGTGTTCCCCGCACGATTGTTTGTGCAGCGGGTAGGAACAGGACATTGTCCTGTTCCTACAAAAACAATTGAGCTCCTTCTTGAGAAAGAGGTTGAGGTTACAGCCAAATCCATTACGTGGGCCACACTCACCAAGCCAGGACTTAAACTTGGCGACACTATAGTTATTCCTAATACGAACGCAACGGGAGTGTGCATACAAGTGAACGAATATACCCGCGAGGTAAAGTTTGACGTCAACCGTGAACAATTTTTCGTGTTGCTCGACAAATGGGCAAAAACACCAATTCCTCCCTACATTCATTGGGAAAAAGATGATGAGAAACACTTGCGTGAGCGTTATCAAACAGTGTACGCAAGCAGACAAGGCGCAGTCGCCGCACCCACGGCTGGACTTCACTTCACTCCAGAATTACTCAAAAAACTGGATCAAAAAGGCGTGGTCATCGAAAAAGTAACACTTCACGTGGGACTGGGAACTTTCCTTCCTGTCAAAACAGATGATGTGACGACTCACCCCATGCACAGTGAGTGGTATGAGCTATGTGATGATGTGGCAACACACTTGAATGAAGCAAAACAACGTGGAAAACGAATTATTGCCGTAGGAACCACCACTGTCCGAGTATTAGAAACCTGCGCCGATTCCTCTTACTACCTAACCCCACACACAGGAAACACTCAAATCTTTATCTACCCTCCCTATCAATTCAAGTTTGTCGATGCGTTAATTACCAACTTCCACACACCCAAATCAACGCTGCTTATGCTCGTTAGTGCGTTCGTTTCCGCTCCAAATACTCCACAATGTTTGAAAATTGAAAATTGTAAATTGAAAATTGCTCCCCTGCCTTCTTTTTCCACTTTTGCCACCTCCCTCATGGGGAAAGCCTATCAACGTGCGTTGGAAAACGGCTATCGTTTCTACTCTTTCGGAGATGCGATGCTCATTGAGTAGGGTGCAATTTTTCCAATACTATCTGTAAATCTTTAGCTAACGGCGCTTCAAAACAAACTCGTTCCTTATTGATTGGATGCGTAAACACCAGCTTGGCTGCATGTAAAAACTGCCGGGGACACCATTCTTTATCCAACACGATTCGTTTTTTCCCTGCATAGACACCATCACCAACGAGGGGATGTTTGATCGCTGCCATATGCACACGAATCTGATGCGTACGACCAGTCTTGGGATGGAGACGCGTGAGCGAAAAACCTTGATAACTCTTCCCTTTTTTCTGCGAAATTCCTCTTGGTAATCCGGGAAAAAATTCGATCAATTTATATTCCGTCTCACTCATTCGACCATTTGGGTCGATGGCAAATTTTTTACGATCTTCGCTACTGCGATCCATAGGTAAACGAATCGATCCAAAAGAAGGGACGAGCTTCCCATGGACAAGCGCGATATATTCTTTTTGCGTTTCACGTTCACGAAATTGGCGCAAGAGTTCCACTAAAACGTCAGGTGTTTTTGCAAGCAATAACACCCCTGACGTGTCCTTATCAAGTCGATGGACAATTCCCCCACGCTGTGTGAAGATTTCCTCTGGAGTGCCGTATGGAGTTTCTCGTTGACTCGTTAATTCGTTGGTTCGTTCCTTGTTCCCTATGCCTTGTTCCCTAACCCCTAGTCTTTCCTCCATCCATTCCTGCACGGTCAACTCTGTGTATGTATTGGCACGATTCACGACCCACCCTGCTGGTTTGTTGAGAACAAGGATATAGTCATCTTCGAAGAGAATTGCAGACTCGAGCTCTTGGGCATTCATACAGATATTATCTCATGACTCTGTTTGTTTGGTGCCCCGAAACGTGGTCTGGTATAAAATCCAGGCTAAACCAAGAACAATCCACCAATCTGCCAAGTTATTTTGAATGCCTAAAAACGGAACAGGTAAAAAGTCCCGTACTCCTCCAATGACGATACGATCAATGATATTGGACAATGCTCCTCCCAAAACAAGCCCTGAGGCAAAGGGATACGGCTTGTGCCAATACCGACAAGAAAATTCAAAAAAGGCAATATAGATGACAATTAGTCCTAAAACGACTACATTTCCCGAGAGCCAACCAAACGAAATCCCTGTATTGATCGTCACCGGCACGCGCTGCGATACAAATAACTTCAACACCTGATCGCTCAAGAGTGCAAATAAAAAGGAAGAAAATACCACTAATCGGTAAAAGGGACGTTTAGATGATGTCATTTCACTATCGTCTCAACCGTTGGGTCGATTTGCAAGCGTTCAAATGGGATCGCTTCCCCATCAGCTGTCACTCCATAGGATCCATTGGCCATGCGCTCGAGTGCTTTATCAATACGCTCAATCATGTTTTCAGTTTGCGTGCGTAGTGATTCGTGGCGCATTAATTCGTTATCCTCAATTGCCTCCTCTTGGAGATCTGCATTATCATCGATTCTTCCTTCATCAGTGGCCGGATCTGTTTTTTGTAAATCAGCCAATACTGAAAGCATCTTCACCTTTTGCTCTTCCAATTGTGCTTTGAGGGTCTTCAGTTGATCGGTTGTGAGTGACATACATACTCCTTCTATTTTTGTTTAAACAATGTTCTCCCTGAACGGACATACAGTACCACAACTCCCCCTACCATCACAAGCAACTTCAGAAGTGGGTCAAAGTTGATTCCTGCAAATGTCACAACTGATGGAGTAAACCACCCCAAGAGAAATCCAATCAGCCCGTACCCAATGAAAAAACAAGCAACGACAAAACCAGTCTGAGCACTTCGCCTTGAAGAACGGTACCACATAAACGTGCGATACTCTTTTTCTATCTTATTTAAGAAAAGATATAACCCCAGATAAACAATAGAAAACATAAATAGGATAAGTGAACCCAAGAATGATAGATGTGTGCTTCCACCTGTTACAACCGCTCCAATATTAAGGAACAGCGCATTGATTCCATTTCCTAAACTGTGCAAAAAAAGAAACAGTGCCAAGCTAATACTGACATAATCCGTAATTTCTACACGGTCTCGCCACGTTTCTCCCAAGAGACGGACAAAACTAATACACAGAACACACAAACCCACCCCCTCTAAGGATCCGGGAAACTGAACAATATCAATCCATTTATCAAACGAAAAATGAAAGATAGAAAATTGAATGAAAATAAAAGCAAGCCGTGCGACAACAACACTTAAGACCGTCGCCTCCAACAAGGTATCAAATACTTTTTCCTCCTGCCCCACCCGCTCATGAGACAACTTACGCCAAAGAGAAAAAGATGTTACAAACACTGCAAAAAGCGTCCACATGATCGAAAAAATCAAGATCAAAACATTCATACTTCCTTATTATACTGGCTCTTCTATCCAGATGCGATATGGGTTGCGAACACAATGATTATGGGATAAAATAAACCCTTCGTTTGTACCACCTGCGCGGCAATTCCGCTCGTGCCAGCGATACAAAAGAAAAGGAGTAGTTCGCAATGCGAACAAAAAGTGGTTTGAAGGGACAGGGATTGGTGGAATATGCACTCATCTTGGTCTTGGCTGCAGTTGTTACGATCGTTTTTCTCAGTCTTATCGACTTAGCAACTCACAAGCAAGCAACACCACTTCCTCCAACAA
>PSRQ01000044.1 GCA_003176165.1 Candidatus Cerribacteria bacterium 'Amazon FNV 2010 28 9' | reverse complement strand
AAATTTACAATGGTTGATCTATCCAGACCCACGTATTCGTGTGCATCAACTGTACGTATAGAACGAATATGATGCAACGCATGCTTTTGCATTTGCTTAAGGTATCCAAGGAGAGCTGCAGAGGCTTGTGTTGCCAGTGGTTGTTGATCAATACCAAAACTTGCTAATGTGGATATTCCAAAATGTTTTTTAATTGTTTGTGCTGCATGAGTCGTATATTCATCCCACTGTGTAAAAGGAAAAATATTAATTGACGAATGTTCATGCAATACCTTTAGGAGATCGGCAGACTCGTACTCTTGCGGAGAAAGAATACATTCGCTTGGATTGATCAATGTAAGCTCGTTTTGTAAGACTTGTGAAAGTGATGTATAGGGAAGTTGCAAGGTAAAAAATTGGCCGGTGGATACGTCAGCATATGCTAGACCCAGGATATCAACTTCCAATGCTAAGCTTACAATATAATTGTGTTCTTTTTGATCCAATGCGTTTTCATCCAAGATTGTACCAGGAGTCACAATGCGAACAACATCTCTTTCTATCAATCCCTTTTTATCAGGTTCTGTAAGTTGTTCACAAATTGCGACTTTATATCCTGCTTTAACAAGTTTAGACAGATAGGTATCGACCGCATGATATGGAACACCTGCCATAGGAATACGGCCGTCTTTACCTTTTGAACGACTTGTAAGCGTCAATCCTAATACTCGTGATCCGATGTATGCATCTTCCAAAAATAATTCGTAAAAATCTCCCATCCGATAAAAAAGCAAGCAATCATGATATTGTTTCTTGATTGTTTCGTACTGCTTCATCATGGGGGTGGTGAATCGTTCGTCCTCAAACATGAAAGGAGTGTATCATGTTTTACTCACGCGTCGTAAAACGCAATTTCAAAGCTGTAGCGATAAGGGATATTGTATCCTGAAGAGGCTGAAGTTTTGATTCTCCTTTTGTACGAGCGTAGACAGGTACGACAATTTGTTGAATTTCACAACCTCTGCAATGTGCTTTCCAAGTGAGTTCGAGGTCAAACGACCAGGGTGTGAGAGGATGCGTCCAATTCTTACTAATGCTTCTGCGAAAGACTTTTAATCCGCCGAGTGCATCGACATGAAGCGGGACAAGAAATGAGCACAAGAAATATGAAAGACATCTACTTGCGAGAATACGAATTGGGGAACCATTTTTATATCGACGGTGGGCAATAGCAAGGTCAGCGCCTTTTTTTACGCATGAAAGAAGGGGGATGATACTTTTAGGATGGTATTGGTTATCAGCATCAATTGTTACAATATATTGCGTATGTACTGATCGTATCCCCAGTAAAAGGGCATTGCTTTTCCCTTTTTGTACCGTACTAGGAATAATAGTAAGAGGAAGCTTTTTTTCATACTTTTTCGCTAGGATAAGGGTTGTATCAGTGGAATGGTCATCAACGAGGATAATTTCGCCGTTCAATTTTCTTGTCTTAAACAAAATATAGAACCTATCCAATAACAGGGGAAGGTTGTCTGCTTCATTACATGTGGGCAGAATGATCGAAAAGGAAGGATGTTTTTTCACTGTGAAGAAAGTATAACTTGTTGAAGGAATTGATCACGTTGGATATTCATTTCTTTTGTTAATTTGTATTCCAAGATTTTTTTGCGTATAGATGGTTTTAACATGAGCTGCAAACAGTGAAAACGTGGCGTGAGAAACATTTTATTTCCTGTTTTACTCATTGTAGCGGGGTGGCAAATAATCCCGGTGATTCCATCTGGAAGATGATTAAAGATAGAGAGAAGCTTTTTTTCTGAGATACAATTGTCCCAGTTTAGATCGTACAGAGCGTCTGTTGAGAATAACTCCTTATATTGTCGATACCGGATATTGTTGTACAGGCAGAGTGAAAGAATAATCATTTGTTTTAGATTAGGGATGATTTTAATCCCATTTGTTATATTCCAGATATTGAAACGACGACAACGAAGCGCTTTTACGCCTTTCCGTTTGGCAAGTGAAATAACGATTGGGAAAATGCGGGAGTGCAAGTGAATGTGATGGTGGCTATCAATATGACTAATTTTAAGACCAGTTTTTTCAAGTTTTTCGTATTGTGCAAGGAGTTCTGTTTGAATGTCTTTCACTGCATGAACAGAGATAAAAAGGCGCGATGCTATCAATACCCAGCTAAAGAAGTGGTTGTCTTCACGCAAGAGTAATCCAACTTTATTGAGAGGAGAGACAGGGGTTCCTTCCGTAATATTAAAGTGGAGACCGACGTAAATCTCGGGATGTTTCTTCAAGAATCGAACTGCATCTTCAAAAAATGGCATGTTCGTCATGATAGAGACACTGGTGAGGACGCCAGCCTCAATACCTTGTTTAATTCCAGCATTGATCTCTTGACTCATACCAAAGTCATCGGCGTTGATTGTAATTGCCTTCATACTTCTCACTACTATATCAGCAGACTCTCAGAATAGAAATAGAGTATCTAGAGATTACATTAAAAAAGAACTATACTGATTTTTATACACACAAAAGAAAGGAATTGTATGAGACCGTACATGATGTATAACCCCTGGATGATCACTCCCCCAGCTTTTTTGGCGTTCCTCATCCCATTTTTTGCCACACTCGCTATCCTTGATCTTGTTGTGCGAGGTTACGCACTCTGGAAGGCGGGACGTAACAATCAACCATATTGGTTTGTCGCGTTACTTATTTTCAATACGATGGGTATTCTTCCGGTGATCTATATCCTTTTCTTTCGAAAAGATAGAGTTGCAAGCCCCAAGAAACCAGAAACACGAAGAAAAAAGAAATAATTGCTTCCTCCTTAAGTTGAGTTGTACACTACGCTCCATAATCTTGGAGTATGTATGAGTGCTTGGGGACGAGTTAAAAAATTATTGTTACTATTGCTTGTATTACTACACTTATCGATGTGGGTAGTGTTATCAAAGCATTTTTCTTTTTTTCATTCTGCATCTCGATTCATTGACTTCGATGCGTATTACAAGCTTGCTCAGGATATCCGCATGAGGTTGGATCCCTACACAGTTGTTGATATGCAAACACTTGGTCCCCCTCTCATGATTTTGCCTTTTGTTCCGTTTTCGTTTTTGCCTCTGCATGTAGGATCATTCATTTTCTTTTTATTGAATCTCGCGGCAGGGTATATGCTGTGTTGGTTACTTTCGGAGGCCGTGTTTCCCCAGAATTGGAAGGGAGTTGGGACGCTCTTTTTAAGTCTGCTCTTTTTCCTTTTTTTCCCGACACGTTTTGGATTGGTATTGGGGCAGGTCGATGTGTTCGTTGCGCTGTTGTGCACACTGCTCCTCGTGCAAAAACAGCAGCAACTTCTTATTGTATGGCTTACTGTGATCTTGAAATCATTGTTTGTTTTTTTATTTATTCCTCTTTTTTTGAAGTCGAAAAGAAAAGTACTATTTACCATTTTTAATCTTGTATGTATCGCCTGTACATTTTTATACATTCGACCGCAGTGGTATATGAGCTATCTGCGTTCCACGTTTAGCTCGACTCTGATTGCGAATCAACCGATTGCTCGACTTGACTATTACAATCAATCGATTAAAAGTACCGTACATAGAACTGAGATACCGCAATTGTATCCATGGGTGCTGCTTTTGCTAGTTCCATGCTTCCTTTTTTTTACCTCAAAACAGTCAACGGAAGGTCTTATTATTGTTAGTTTATTGGTTTCTCCTGTGGTGTGGCAGCATTACTTCACGATCTTGTTCCCAATTTTTGTTATGCTCTGGACCAAAGTATCTTGGAGATCAAGAATTGTTCTTCTTATTTGTGCTCTTTCGTGTGCTATCTCTGTTGATTATTTCAACCTAGCTCAACCAACGTTCATCAGAGGCGTATTTGCGTCGCACGGCACCTGGGCGCTTCTTATCTTAGTGGCTATCATTGTGATTCACCTGCGATCTGCTCATTTACACGATATGCAGTGAAGAAAGAAGAAGTAATAGAATGCTACATGCGAGAACGATAAAGGTTATTGCAATGAGCATATTTGAAAGAAGTCCACTTTTATACCTTCCCATGATTTTTTTGCTTGCAGCGATTTTACCGACCAGAAAAATCAAAGGGACGGCCACGATTCCATTGATAACTGCGGTGTACACAAGGGCTTTGATGGGATCAATTCCGATCACATTCATGAGAAGACCCACAAGTGTGGAAAAAATGATAATTCCGTAAAATCCTTTTCCATTTCGAAAGTGAAGAGATAGTCCTTCATGCCAATGAAAACTCTCTGCAAAAACATACCCCGTTGAACCTGCTAAAACCGGCACAGAAAGAAGTCCTAAGCCAATGACACCTCCCGAAAAAATAAGCTTTGCCAAAAACCCCGCATTTGGAAAAGAACTTACCAAAGGTTCCAACGCTCGAGCCGCGTCGGCGGCAGTAGAAATAGTGGTAACTCCATGTTGGTGCAGGACAGTAGCTGCGGTGACGATGATTGCCCAAGTGGCTGCTTCCGAAAACAACATGCCGACAACCGTATCCAAACGAATGTGTCCGATATATTTTTTGCTGATTTTTGATTTTCCGTATCGACTAATCCCACTCTTTTTTTCTTCTTCTACTTCTTGAGATGCCTGCCAAAAAAACATGTACGGTGAGATCGTTGTTCCAAACACTCCGATAATGATAAACAGAAATGGAACATTGAACTCAATGTGAGGGATAAATGTAGAAAGCAAGAGATAATGCCAGGGCTGAGAAACGATGAATACTGTGAGCGGATATGCAAGGAGAAAAACTGATAACCATTTTAAAATTCGAGCGTACACTTTATATGACAAAATGATTTCCAAAAGGAGCATAAAGATTGCAAATCCACATGCAAGCTCTAAGAAAGGAAGTGGGAGAAGGAGTTGCGTTGATGCAGCCATCGCTCCGATGTCCGCTCCAATGTTGATGGTGTTAGCGATGAGGACGCAGGCGCATACTATATATAGTAGCTTACAAGAATAAAAACGACGAATATTTGCAGCAATGCCTTTGCCTGTCACTGCACCGATGCGAGCACATGCATCCTGAACAGCAATCATGAAGGGAAGCATAAACAGGGCGGTCCAGAGCTGGTTGTATCCAAATTGAGCTCCAGTTTGTGCGTATGTCGCGATCCCTGATGGATCATCGTCAGCAGCACCCGTGATAAGTCCAGGACCAAGCATTTGGAAAAATGATCGCAATCGTTCAAACATATCTTCACTATAGAAGGAAGCAGAAGCGTTTTCAATTATTGCCCAGCATGAACGATCTGTACGCCGACCATCTCAATAAGTGGAAAATCTTTTTTGACTTCATTCCAAAATTTTTCTGAAACTTTTGATGAGAAAACTCCGTTTTTCCCTTTTTCCATTTGTGTACAGAGGCGTTTATCCCATTCTTCCATGAGTTCTCGTGCTTGTTTCCCAATTTCATTGAATTCTTGCTGATGAGCAATACGATTTGTTTTATACGCGTCATGAATATCCAAGAAGCGAGAAAGAAGGTCTTTGTGTTGGTCCCACATTTGTTGATAGTATTGTTGGAATTTGGTCATAGATATATAATCCCTTGCTATATTTTCTTGTGCTCTCGCGATATAATAATGGTCTGTGAAAGAAAAAAGTATAGTCAGTAGATCATATGAAATCAATACTGCATTTCCTTCGTAAACGTTGGTACATCATCGCCATTATCCTCATCGTTGTGGGGGTCTTTGTGTGGAGAGTTTCTCACAAAAAACAAGTGACTCAAACGTTCATTTCTCCAACCCGTCAGAATGTGGAGCAAACTGTGGATGTGTCTGGGACTGTGGATGCGACCAGTATTGCGGACATGCGTTTCTTGGCGGGGGGTAAACTTATCTATGAATCTGTGAAAGAAGGGGACAAGATTTTGAGGGGCCAAACCATTGCCTCCATTGATGCCCGTGATGTACAAAAGACTCTCCAAGAGTCACTTACCAATTACATGACGCAACGCTCCAATTTTGACCAAACAATTGAAGATTATAAGGACACGGCGTTAAATGACACTATTCAGCGTATTTTGCAAAAAAATCAATATTCGCTCAATAATGCGGTTGCAGATGTAGAACTCAAAAATATCGCGATTTCGAATGCCTCTCTTTACTCACCCTTTACGGGTGTAGTTACGCAACTTCCTTCTGTTTCGGTGGGTTCCCAAGTGAGCGCAACTGATACATTTGAAGTCATAGACCCTGCTTCCATTGAATTTTCTGGTGAAGTGGATGAAGTCGATGTCGGCTCTGTGCATATTGGTCAACAGGTTCACATTATTTTAGACGCATATCCCAATGAAACGGTGAATGCTGTAGTGAACAGTATTGCCATGAAAGCAACTGCCTCTACTAAATCAAGTGGAGAAACGGTGTTTATCGTTAAGGCGAGTATCCCCAATGCAGATATCTTCCATACGCGTGTAGGAATGAACGGCACGATGAAAATCGTCACTGCGACAGCTCAAAATGTGCTCACTGTTCCTATTGCTGCAACGATCGATAAAAATGGAAATACGTATGTTTCTGTTAAAGTACAGAACGGTAAAAATATCACGACGCGTGATCAACAAATTACCACAGGCCTTGAGAATGATGATGTCGTCGAGGTGAAATCAGGCCTTTCCGATAGTGATCAAATTGTTGCAGGAAAATAAGTGAGTTCTTCCTATGGTTGTTCAACTCCAACATATCGCCAAGGTATACCAGCTTGAGGGGCAAAGTGTTGCTGCGCTGAAAGACATCTCTTTGAACATAGAAGAAGGTGAGTATGTGAGTATTATGGGCCCCTCGGGATCTGGAAAGTCTACACTTCTGCATATGCTCAGTCTTTTGGATACTCCCACAAGCGGAAAGATTATTTTTAAGGATAAACAGGTAGAGAAATATACAGAGGCTCAGCTTGCGAAAGTGCGCAATCGGGAAATTGGATTTGTGTTTCAACAATTTAACCTCTTAGCTAAGACGAGTGCTTTGGAAAATGTTGCTCTTCCTCTCGTGTATGCCAATGTTCCCGAAGAAGAACGACATGAAAGGGCTAAAAGATTATTGGAGCGCGTTGGATTGGGGCAGCGCTTAAATAATACACGTGCTCAATTGTCAGGAGGCCAACAGCAACGCGTTGCGATTGCACGTGCTTTAGTCAATGATCCTGCAATTTTGTATGCAGACGAACCAACTGGAAATTTGGATAGTACCTCAGGACAAGAAGTGCTACGGATTTTTGAAGAACTACATGCTGAAGGGAAAACAATAGTTATTGTTACCCATGAACCCGATATTGCAAAGTTAGCACGCCGCCAGATCGTGGTCAAAGATGGTCTCATTGTCTCTGACACAAAGCATCATCATACTCACACGGTGAAAAAAGGAGTAAAAACGTGAACGTATGCAAACAGTTCTGAATTCTTTTTCTATCGCTTTTCGTGCTATTTTTGCGAATAAAACACGCTCGATGCTCACGATGCTTGGAATCATCATTGGTGTGGGGTCTGTGATCCTTTTGACTTCGATTGGGAATGGTATTCAAAGTTACGTCACTGGCCAATTCAACTCCCTCGGGGCGAACAACATCAACATTCTTCCAGGTGGATTGTTTGGCGAGGGTGGTGGTTTTGGTGGAGGTATTCCCACCAGTAAATTGAGATTGCGTGATGCGCAAACAGTGGCAAAGTTGCGTGATCACATCCTCACCGTGACCCCAGCCTTTGAAGGAAGTGCCAAAGTAACGTATGCACAACATACCCAAAGTACAACCATCGTGGGGACAGGACCCAGCTATGTGGATGCGGCCAACACCAAAGTGCAGGAGGGACGTTTTTTCACACAAGAAGAATACAATACTAATGAACATGTCGCAGTGATCGGACCGGAAATTGCAACAAAGATTTTTGGAAGTATTGACCCGGTGGGAAAGAAAACCACGATTGGTTCACAATCCTTTAAAGTTGTGGGGGTGACAGAAGCAAAAGGTGGAGGAGGCATTGGTCCGTCGTTTGATACACGTGTCATGATTCCTATTCAAATTGCGCTCGAACTTTTTTCCTCCGATCAGCTGACGACCATTATTGTACAAGCGAAAAGTCAGGATGATATTCAGCCGGCGATCGATGATATTAAAAAAGCACTCTCTGTTCGTCTCAAACCTGATGATTTTAGTGTCTTAAACGAAAAAGACATCTTGGGTTCGATTACACAAATTTTGGGTGTATTGACCCTAGGGTTAGGTGGTATCGCAGCGATTTCTCTAGTGGTTGGTGGTATTGGAATCCTCAATATCATGCTTGTTTCTGTGATCGAGCGTACGCGCGAAATTGGACTGCGCAAAGCACTCGGAGCGACGCCCAATATTATTATGATGCAGTTTTTGATTGAGGCAGCGACATTGTCTCTGTTTGGTGGCATTATCGGAACTGTCGTTGCATATCTTTTGACGCTCGCGATCAATACAAAGTTCCCAGCCGTTGTTACACCTGGATCGGTGATGCTCGCGTTTGGCGTTTCGGCTGCAATAGGAATTATCTTTGGTGTAGTCCCTGCCCGCCAGGCAAGTAAATTGTCACCAATTGAAGCTCTTCGGTATGAGTAGTACTCTACAAGCATGACAATTGAACAGTTCCAGACAATCTTGCCTCATGTTTTATTCGCTGATACTTCTTTTGATCAAAAAGGTTGGGTTGCAAGTAATCCATATTATGGACATTGTGCTGTTGTGTCATTGTTAGCAATTGATTTGTTCGGTGGCGATTTGTATAGAAGAAGTTTAGAAGGAACCTCATTTTCGCAGCTTCATTCACACTATTGGAATGCCTTATTTGATGGAAGTGAACGAGATTTTACTCAGCAACAATTTGGTTCACACAAACCTCAATTTCTGGTCGTTGATATTGTGTACAAAGAGGAGTTGTTACGCAACGAACATACATATGCACGCTACCTTCTCCTGAAACACCGTTTCGAGGCCTATCTCGAAACTCACATTGATCTGGTAAAATAGAGGTATGCCCTCTTATTTTATTCACACTTTTGGCTGCCCCTCCTGCATATCAGATGTTGCGCTGACGGCTTATTCAGCCGTATCGCAATCTGAATATTTCGGTGGGCAGGCAATCATATGAAAAAATACTATATTCAGACCTTCGGCTGTCAATCGAATAAGAGTGATAGTGAGCGCGTTGCAGGTGACTACGAAGCTCGTGGGTTTATTGAGACCAAAAATTGGCAAGATGCTGATGAGATCGTGGTTAACACCTGTGCTATTCGCCAAACAGCTGAGGATCGAGCGCGTGGGTTTTTATACAATGTTGCAACTTATTTTCAGCAACAAGGAAAACAGAAACCAAAAATCATACTGACGGGCTGCATGACCCACCACGGTCAGGAAAAACTGTATGAAATGATGCCTATGATCGATGAGATCTTGCCGATCAATGAAGTAGGGTTCAATTCTGCTGTGGTACGCAAAGATAAAAAACATGCTTGGGTGCCTATTTCTGCAGGGTGCAATTCATTTTGTACGTACTGTATTGTCCCATACTCGCGTGGTCGTGAGCAGTCGCGTCCAATGGAGGATATTTTGGCAGAAGTTGAGAAGTTGGTTAAAGAAGGCTATAGCGAAATCACGCTCTTAGGCCAAAATGTAAACTCATGGGGATTAGAAAAAGAAGGAATTGGGTTACGCAAGTTGATGATGCGACAGGAACGTGAGTTGTCACGTGAAGAAATTCCTGATAACGCAACTCAATATGAACAGCCGAAAGGAATTCCTCCATTTGTTCAATTGCTCCAAGAAATTTCCAAACATGATGAGATCAAAGTCATCCGTTTTATTACTAGTAATCCTTGGGATTTTCATGATTTACTCATCGATGAAATTGCTACGAATCCAAAAATTGATCGTTTTATTCACCTTCCTATTCAATCGGGTAGCAATAAAGTGCTCTACGATATGAATCGTGGATACACAAAAGAACACTACCGCGAATTGGTACGTAAACTTCGTGAGAAAATTCCCGATGTGGTGATTGGAACTGATATTATCGTTGGTTTTCCAGGTGAAACAGAAGAAGATTTCAATGAAACCGTTGAGTTTGCCAAGGAAATGAACTGGAAGTTAGGATTCGTTGCTCAATATAGTCCACGGCCTGGAACTGCAAGTTGGAGATTGTACAAAGATACGATTCCACAGAAAGAAAAAAAGCGTCGATGGGAAATTTTGGATAAGATTATTAATAAAGATAATTTAAGTGTGCGACCACACGTGGTCTAGTATCTTAGCTATGAATGTTCTTTTCATCGTGGGTCCTACTGCTACCGGAAAAACAGCACTCGCTTTGGAGTTTGCCTCGTTACTCATTGCACAGGGAAAAAGAGTATATCTTCTGAGTGCTGATTCTAAACAAGCATATAGTGAACAAGATATCGTGACGGGGAAAGACAAAGAATCATTGCAATCTGCCGTTGAAAAAAGTGACGGAAAATTTTCACTCTTTGGAATTGACGTTGTAAAACCACACGAAGAATGGTCAGTCGCACATTTTTTAACGTATGTGCGTATGGTTGTAGAGTCTGCGCGTGCAGACGATGCTTTCCTCATCGTAGTGGGGGGAACTGGAATGTACGTGGATGCTGTAGTCAATCCTCCTCAAACTGCGAGCATCGTCAGAGACGAAAAACTGCGCGCTCTATTAGAAACAAAATCAGTTGACGAGTTGCGTCAGGAATTGAAAGTAATTGATCCACTAAAATTTGATTCAATGAATGAATCAGATTCTCGCAATCCACGAAGATTGATTCGTGCGATTGAAGTAGCAACACATATGGGAAAAGGAACCCCACTTCGCCTTAGTCTCGCGGGGCAAGCAGGGGATGTAGTACAGAGAGTGTTTTTACAGTCCGATTGTTTATCGTGGGTGGGTTTAGATCTACCAGATGACGAGTTAAAAAAAAGAATTGCACAGCGAGTGGAGGAACGTATACAGCAAGGAGCAATCGAAGAAACGAAAACCTTGTTAAACGATAGGGGTTGGACAAGAGAAGCCCGTAGTGCAATTGGATATGAGGAACTCATTGGTTATCTTTTTCACAAATATTCACTTGAAACTGCAAAAGAGATGTGGGCGACCAACGAATTGGCATACGTAAAACGTCAGCGCACGTGGTTTAAACGACATAGCGCAATCAATTGGTATTCGCCGACGACAGAAACTCCAATACAAAAAATTGCAGCCTCAATTTTGGATCAGTTTCCACTTACAAGCAGTGAAGGAAATTGATATACTCAAGTTATGAAAGAGACAAAGATTGAAATATCCATGCGGACGATTGCTACACTGCTTTTAGTGGCGGTAGGTATCTATGTGTTTACTCGCATTACTGATATCTTGCTTCAAATTTTTGTGGCTTTTGTGCTCATGACCGCACTTAACCCCATCGTCAATCGTTTGCAAAAGCTAAAAATGTCTCGGATGATTGCTATCTTGCTCACCTACTTTTTATTTGTTGGTTCTCTGATCGTGATCATCGCTGCTATCGTGCCGCCCTTTGCTGATCAAACAGGGAAGTTGTTGACGCTCCTCAATATTCCAAGTGATCCGTTGATGGAAAAGATTTCACATCTTCGCTTTACTGCTTCGGAAATATGGTCACTCTTTACGCAGTATGGTGGTTCACTATCTCAAGTACTGAGTGTTGTTTTATCTGCTTTTTCAGTATTGTTTACGATTTTTACGGTATTGGTGATGTCGGTATATCTCATTTTGGATAGAGAGCGACTGCATACCTATGTTATGGTGCTGTTTCGCTCAAGCAATAGAGATGGAAAAGAGCAACGCAGCCGTGAGTTGTTACAGCGCATCGAACATTCATTGGGATCTTGGGTTCGGGGAGAGTTTTTACTCATGGTTGCGATTGGTGTGATGACATTTATTGGACTGAGTATTTTGAATATCCCGTATGCACTTCCGCTTGCTATTTTCGCTGGCCTCATGGAGGCTCTCCCAAATATTGGACCCACGCTTTCAGCGATTCCTGCGATTTTAGTGGCGG
>PSRQ01000036.1 GCA_003176165.1 Candidatus Cerribacteria bacterium 'Amazon FNV 2010 28 9' | reverse complement strand
GAAGCATGTGATCTGATCGTGATGAAAACTAATACACTTTCTGATACGGGTGCGCTTGGAGCAGTTATCGTTCAAGCACCGATTCCTGCTGCTCCAACACAAACGATACCAGGAGTGGTTCCTCCCGTTCGTCCGCAGACCAATCCTCAACGAACGATGCATATTCCTACGCTTGCACCAGTTCACTGGAAAGTGTTTCGCCGTGCACATAAAAAACAATTGTTTGTTGCCGTGGGTATTGGTGTATTACTTGTTGCCTTAGTTGGTCTTCGTACGTATATGAGCGTGCATGAGCAGAGCGTTATTCGTTCGACACTCTCAGTATACCAACAGCGTTTGGATGCACTGACAAAAGGAAATAATCGGATTCAAGAAATTAAAGGAATGCGTGACTTGATGAGTGAAGTAGAGGATCGGGAAAAGAATACCCAAGACGCGGCACTCGCGCACGCCTACGCAGGGTTTTTACTCCAACTGCAAACACAATACGCACAAGTATCAGGAGAGCGACATATTGAAAAGTTAAATACGTTTTATGATTTTCGATTGGTTGCAGCAGATTTTATGGCCACTGCGCTTGATTTTGATATTCCTGGAAAGGTAGCTGTGGTGTTGGATGGGAATAAAAGCCGTATTCTCTCGTTGTCTTTGGAGAAAAAAGAGGCGATTCCACTTTCGATTGACGCGCAGTTACCTAGCCCTTTTGATGTGAGCGTTTCAGATCGCAATGCATATGTGTTGGCCAATGGCGGTGTGATGCAGCTCTCACTGCCGTTGGATACGATCGGGAGTGTCGTGATTGCACGTGATAGCACATGGCAAACACCCAAACTCATTGATACATTTGGAACCAATGCATATATTTTAGATACTGGGGCGCGCGCTCTTTTCAAGTACGATCTCACCTCACCAACTGCTTCACCATCCAATTGGTTTAAAACAGAGCAAGGTATCAATTTTGATACGATCACGACACTGCGTGTGGATGGCAATGTTTGGCTTGGAGATTCCAACGGTCAGGTCATGAAGTTTATGCAGGGTAATAAAGTTCCTTTTACATTGCAAGGAGTGGTGGATCCACCAAGTTCTTCGATTACTTTATTTACCACGCCCGATAGTGATGCGCTGTACATCCTCGAACCGCGGGCCAAACGCATCCTCATTGTTGGAAAAGATGGGGCATACAAGTCCAGTATCATCAGTGATGATTTGTCTACCGCCGACAAACTCATCGTTGATGAAGGTGATAAAAAAATCTATGTGCTTGCTGGAAGTTTAATGTATGAGATAGACATGCAATAAATTCCAAAATTCAAATATCAAATTTCAAGCAAATAGAAAACGAAAAACGATTCATTCTTGATATTTGGTATTTAAAGCTCGGCATTTTATAATCCCCATATGGACGCTCTCCTAGAAAATCGCAAAGCACGGATGCAGTACGCCATCATTGAAACGATGGAAGCGGGTGTCGTACTCACAGGTGCAGAAGTCAAAAGCCTTCGTCTCAAACGGGGAAGTTTGAATGAAGGGTTTGTGAAAGTGTTGAATGGGCAAGCACAGCTCATCAATGTACTCATCCAACAGTACGATTTCACCCCAGGAAAAACATATGATCCCACGCGCACACGACCATTACTCCTGCACAAAAAAGAAATTGAAAAACTTGATGAATACCTGCATGTGAAAGGTCTCACAGCGATGCCGCTCATGATTGGTATCAAACATCGCTACATCAAAGTGCTTATCGGGATTGGAAAAGGAAAAAAACAACACGAGCGACGTGAAGAGCTCAAGCGACGCGATATCGAGCGGGAAGTGAAGCGATTAATCAAATAAACTTTTTTATGTCTTCTAGATTTTCTATCTAATTTAGAAGTGGCTTACTCCACGAACCCCGCCAATGGCGGGGGAAGAGTGGAGATGCCCGGATTGGACCGGGGTCCATGCGCGAACTATAGCATCATCTACACATATAGTCGTTTGTTGATCGTGATCTCCCCCGAATCAAACGACAAGCGGTTGGGAGGTCTCACTACTGTGAGGGCTTCCTTTTTCTCAAGTAGTCAGAGAAAAAGTGACACACTGACTGTGTTTCCACCTACAGTTTTACGTCAGCGAAATAAGAACTGTAGATGTCTTATGCAACCAAAGGTGCGTAAGAAGCGACTGGTGAGAAGTCAAAGAGACTTTTCACGTAAGCCACTGTACTGCGAATTGTTTTTGCAGTTATGTTGTAATTCATGTTTCACGTCTTGAATAAAAGACGATGTGCAGATGTTATAGAGCAACACATGTCGAAAGCTGTCATCCCCGACTGTGGTTTCACGAAAAGTGAGACTACTTTTAGTATACCAAATGCTGGCAAGTAAAAACGTTTCCTCGAAGAAATTTACCGATTTCTTGCTCTTTTCTTGAATTCAGCCTATAATTACAAAATCTCGTCCGGTTCGACTAGGAAAAGGGATTTAGCTCATGGACGGATGGACAGCTTTCATTGCTTTCTTGTTCATTGTATTGATCGGGTTAATCATCTATTTTTATCGTGATTCTCGCCGTTCTCTGCACAAGTAAGCATTTTCCCCTGGTAGCATATTGCCGCCAGGGGATTTTTATTTTCTTTGACTTTTTCGTTCTTTTGTCCTATAATTGTAAAATTCGTCGCCATTTAAGCAGAAAGGCTAAATATCATGGGCGATTGGATACCGGTTGCGTTTATCATTATTTTTGTTCTGGTTGCCTTTTTTGTCGTCGCCGTCATTACCGCGCGTCGGCATGATGCGCAGGACAATGGGCCAGATCTGCATCGCTAGGGTTGGGCGCTAACCTACATATCAACCCCGGTCTTTGTGACCGGGGTCTTTTTTCACCCTTTTACAAGGCCTATATCATTGACTTTCTCTCTGAAACTTGGTATACTTTCCGTTTCTTCCAGTACACAAGATGAATGTCCTTACCGATGCTCAATTTTTTGTTTACTCGAGGATTTTTTGCTCTGTAACAAGTAAAGATTCAAGAATATTTTCCTTTCTCTTTTATATAAAGGTCGGAAGAAGGGAATAGTAGTTTCTTTCTTCCGGCCTTTCTTATGGTGAGAGAGGTATAGGAAAAGGAGTTTTCGCACGTGAAACGCGCAAAACTTTTTGTGTTGTTTATCGTATTCATTTTATTTGCAATGATCGCGGTTCCCGTCCACGCAGATGGGCCTGCGATTCCACCGACGCCAACAAATGGTTGGTTTGTCCTTGATCAGTTACACTGGTTTTCCCAGGTTCAGATTGATAAGGCAAATCAAATTGCCGAAAAATTACGTGATGATGGGGTTGCCCAGATCGGGATTCTGACGACCAATGACTGTGGTGCTGATCACCACCTCTTTGGTACCCAGGTATTTCGCTCCTGGGGTGTTGGCGACAAAGCCAAAAATAACGGCCTGCTCATTATGGTATGCTGGCAAAATGGCGATTCGACGCGAAGTGTCGAGTCTGTAACTGGGTATGGTGCTGAATCTAGCGTTCCAGACTTGGTTACTGCTCAGGTATTCCAAAACAATTTTGTCCCCGCGTTCTCGGGCAAGGATGCAAATCAAGTCATTTCCAGCGGTGCAGCGGCAGACGCCCTGATCGCAATGGAAACGGCCTATGATGGTATTCTTCGCAACCCGAACTCTCAGACCGCACAGCAAGCCCAGCCTCAAGCAGCTCCTGCCCAAAATCAAGGTAACGGCGAATGGATTGGGGGTATCCCCAATTGGCTCGTTGTGGTGATTGGCATTATCATCATCGTCATCGTAGTGCTTGTGTTGCTTGGTGTCATTGACATCAGCGATCTCACCGATGGCTCAGGTGGTGGATGGAGTAGCGGTGGGGGCGGATTCGGTGGTTTTGGTGGAGGGTCCTCATCGGGGGGTGGTTCTTCCTCTGGTGGAGGATTCGGTGGCGGATCTTCTGGTGGTGGTGGCTCTTCGGGGCACTTTTAAACCATTCGTTTTTCCCGGCTGTATAAGCAGGGACTCGTTTTGAAATCAAATCCAAATCAATATCAGAAGAAGGTAATGAAATGAATACCAATAACAATAACGGCAACAATGGTTGCCTGCGTATGTTCGAATTTGGCGGCATCAGCTGCCTCGTCGTTGCGATCATCGTGGGATGCATCGCGCTGTCCGTTGGTGGATACGTCGTGTCCAAATTCAACGGCATGGTTTCTGTGAGTAACGATGTGGCAGGGAAGTGGGCGCAGGTTGAAAATGATTACCAGCGTCGCACAGATCTGTACACGAGCGAAGTTTCCACAATCAAGGGGATGACTGCCCAAGAACGTGCGTACTTCGACACGTTTACGCAGGAAGCTGCGGCGCTTTCCCAGAGCCTGAGTCAGTACTATGCTGGCACCGGCTCGGAGTCGGCCTTAGATGCACAACTGACCAAGACGAACAATGCCCTGGTCGATGTGAAATCGTACGTTTTCGACGCTCATCCCGAATTAAAGTCGGACGCCCTTTTCTCTGCCTTCATGACGGAGATCGAAGGAACCGAAAACCGGATCACGGTTTCCCGCCAGGACTACAACAATGCTGTGACAGCGTATCGCAACGCCATTCAGGTATTTCCGGTTAACATCTTTGCGGCATCGCTTGGGTACGGGGTGGACAAATATCCGTACTTCCAGGCTCAGCCTGGTGCAGACAAGGCCCCGGTGATCGATTTCTCGACACCAGCCCCTGCCACGCAGGTTCCGGCCCGCTAAGTATTTTCTTGAATCAATACTTTTGATAGAGGTGTCGGGCGATCCGATGGGTTGCCTCTCCTCATACAAGGCCTTCGTTGTAACAGACGAAGGCTTTTTTATGCTCATTTTTGTAGCCTATATCATTGATATTCTTCTAAAATTTGATATACTCTTCGTTCCTCAATAAACAGTATGAGTATGCTTTCTAATGCTCGTGGTTGTTTTTGAGAAACGAGTTTTGTCCAAGACCCCTAAGGAGGGTGAAAATGGAAGTAGTAACTCCTCAAGCGTTCAGTGATAGTTGTATCAATGCACTGAAAGAAAAGGTCAAGAAGGAGGGGAAGAGCCAGGAGAAATATCTCCTTATTGGAGATCGTGTTTCCCCAGACATCCGGGCAGAGGCGAAGCGTAAATTTGAATATTTACAACTTCACGCGACCGTGGAAGACAGTTGGAAACCGAATGGGACGATTGTCACCGTTACCCAACCACTTCCAAGTTGGCTTTTGAACGAAGTCGAGGCAGAGCAGAACAACGAGTTTGATGCAAAGACGTTTATCATGTCAGCGAGTCCCGTATCTGGCGATCCAGTCCATGATGAACCGTGGGCTCGGGCAAAAAAACTCAGTGAAGAGTTCATTCGAGGTATCACATTTGCTAACCCGAGGGCTACCGCAACCATGGTAAGAGTCACAAACTATCCTGGGTACCTTATCACGGTAAGGCGACCAAAAAACTCGTAATCCTTTCGTTCCCCACTTCTTAGGAGGTGGGGATTTTTTTATTGCCTTCCTCTCGATTAAAGACCCATAATTGTTGATTTTTTGCCAAAAAATTGATACAATCGTATGTAGATAGAAAATGAATGGAGTGTCGATGTCGACGCTCTTTTTTGTTTTCTTTCATTTTGCTCTTTAACAAGTTCAAAGCATAAAAACTCATTTGTCTCTTGAGTTTGGGGTGGTGAAAAGGGGATTCTTTTTCCTTTTTTCTCCACCTCAAATTTTCGAAGAGGTGGTGTTCAAGCTCTCAAGGAGGGTTTTGAAAATGGGTTTTCGATCATTTACTCCGAATGAATCATCGGATTCTGGAGAAGGATACCCCATCAAAGGGTGTCTCACCGTTTTCGGTGGAATCTGCGTTGTTGTTCTGATCGTCGGCTTCCTGGTTTGGGGTGTGGGTAAGGTGTGGCATGGCAAGGCTATCGTGCGTGACTGCGCTACTTGCGTGGATCACGTGGTCTACGTGCCTGTCTATGCGACCTGGTCGTGGTATCCGCATTGGGCGTTGTACTACAGTGATTGGGGGTACAGTGGGTATTACGCGTATGATCCTTACTATGGGTCATATGGCGTTGGAACGAGCGTCTACTATGACAACAGCTCCAATACCTACATCGACCAGAGTACATATGTTACTGACAACAGCTCGAACAGCACCACGGTCGTTACCAGCGATGACCCTCTGAATGGCCCGGCTGATAATAACAATGACGTGATCACGTCGCCACAGGACGATGCCGGTAACCCGGCTCAACCGGATTATACGGACGTCAGCACTTCGAGTGGTGATGATGGGTCGGGGTTCTATAACCCGTCAGATAACGTCGATCCGAATGCTGGAGACAGCTCAAACGGATCGGATAGTGGTTCATCTGTCAATAGCGGTTCAAATGACCCCAACTCCGGTGATTCAGGGTCCTCGATTGACAACGGTTCTTCCAATTCCGGAAGCTCCGATTCTGGTTCCTCGATTGATAATGGCTCGTCTGATTCCGGTAGTTCGGATGGCGGCTCGTCAATCGATAGTGGAAGCTCTGATTCGGGAAGCTCAGACTCGGGTTCATCGATGGATTCAGGGTCTTCCGATTCGGGCGGTGACAGTGGTGGTGGTTCCGATGGTGGTGGGGACGAGTATGTCGCTCCTTCACCGTTGACCAGCCTTCCGTTTATCGTCGTCCTGCCCGTCGCAGCCTAACATGCTTTGACGCCTTGTAAAAGAGAGCCCTCGACTTTTCATAAGCGGGGGCTTTTTTCTGCCTTTTTGAACCATCCTATATTTGTTAAATTGATATAATTATGGTAGAATTTGAGATCTTCATTGCTACAATGAAGTGTTCTCTTTTTCTGCCTATTCCAGGTAGAAAGATAGGATGTTGCTCTGTAACAAGACGGATTTTTCCTTTTCTTGGCGATACCACAGTGGAGATTTGATGAAAATCTTTGCCGTGGTGTTGCCAAATTCAAAAAGGAGAAAAAATGAAAAAGGCACGCTTGATATTTATTGTTCTCATGCTTATCGTCCTGATTGTTGCGATAGGGTGGAAGTACCACACGGCCAATACACATCAACCCGTGCAAAACGGCACTGTAAATGTCGCCTATGATGGGATGACATTCCACACAGTCACTTCCCGTTCGACGGGCGAGATCACGGACATGTCAGCGACCTATGATTTTGTTGATCAGTTCGAAAATGTGTATAGCATTAACATTTCCGATCAACAAAGCGAGATACTGGGTTCTGCCATATCTGGAGATCAGTACGTACTCAAAGTGATGAACGGAGTGGTATCAGTCTTCGAAACTCCGGCTGAAGTTACCATTGATACCATTGAACGGGGAACGCTGGCTCAGTCAGCATCATTGGCCCAGATCACTAATATCCGCGAGGATAATGATAAGATAACGGCTATGGTTGTCGGCCCAATCTGTTCACCGCAGTTTGCGCCACCATCAGATCCAGAACAAATCCCGTGCTATACGGGGAATTTCAAGATCTTTTGGGGAACCCAAGTATCTCCATCGAATAGTTTTTTGGCGATGAAATATCGAGGGAAGTTTACCGTTCAGGCAATGGTGGGTAACTCTCCCAACGCTGAGGTGATGGTCACGATTCCAGTGGAATTTACCAAACTGAATCCTAAGTACTTCCAGCTTACTGACCTAGGCAATTAAATCCGTCTTTGTTTTCACATACCCCCACCTGGAGGGTATTTTTTTGCTGTATCTCTTTTTTTCTTGGATACTTCGCTCACGTGATCGCACATGCCGTGCGACCAGTTCATCCCCTCTGGAGGGAATGATGAAAAAAACGACATTGACGCAGCATCTGATGACGGTGAATTCACTCCATAAGTGGCAGCTCCGCCTCTTGGCTGGTTTCATCGTAGCGGTACTGACGGCGCTGGTCACAACATTGTTTGTGGTAAATGGGTGGTACAGGGTTATTAGTGTGCTCTTCATCTTTAGTGCCTTCTATTTTGCGCTCCTGTTTGGGCGCGAACTGCACCGCTTTTAGACACTGCAGCCTCTATTCAATTGAATGGAGGCTCTTTTTATCCTCATATAGTCCTATAATTGACTTTTTAATGATTAAATAGTAAAATGTATGGAAGAGAAGTGTTTTTTGCCGCGCGGTTTTTTGTTATAACCTCGTTTTCAAGAGCAATACCTTCTTTTGCTCTGTAACAAAGACACACAAATTATTCCTCGAAGTAGGGGGCATTTAGTACATCAATGGTGTATTAAATGCCCCTTTCTCATTGAGGAGCAAGTGCCAGCTTTTTCTGGAATTCTAAATCTGTTTGGCGTGGAAGGGATATTCAGCAATGGCCAACCAAATTCTTAACTTTAATGGTCGTACTTTATACAGTAATAAGGCTGTACGAAGTATCACTAATTCCCGTGTTACTTTTGCAGATGGCTCGTGGGTTGACATGTCGAGCGGTGAAAAATACGTTCGCGGTCAAGACGATATCGTCATTGATCCACCTTTTTTTGGGCCATCAAGTGTTGAAAAAGCAACAATTGGCCCAACCATCTACGATGCTTTCAATCTTGATATACGTAATGTGCCAGCCTGTGTGGTTGTTGTTCAACCTCATACTGAAAACACAGTTGTGGTCACAATCAGTGGCAATAAACCAAGTGTGGATAGCGTCACGGTCAAACACGAAGGCGACACTGTTTATGTCGGAGGAGCGGAGGGTCCATCCATTGGAAGTGGAATTAACATTTCTGGTGGTAGTATTCACATTGGTAGCGTTGGGCGTGGCAATCTCATGAGCAACATCAATATTGGTGGCGTGAGCATTGTGAGTGGAAACGTTATCATCGGCGGTGGAAGTGGTGGTTCCCAACCCCAAGCAACCATCACTGTGAGCGTTCCCAAAGGCGCAAAGGTGAATCTCAACGGTGATTGGTATTCTGCCAATGTGGGAAATACAGAAGGAAATCTTTTCATCAATTCCACTGGCAGTGGGGATGTTCAGGTCGGCAAAGTCAAAAACGCCACCGTTATCATTAAAGGAAGTTCAGACGTTGAAATTGACGAAGCTCAGGGAAACGTCTCGATCCGCATTATTGGTGCAGGTGATGTTCGCATCAAAGGTGGTGCAATTGGCAGCTTGAATACCGATATCATCGGTTCAGGTGACGTGACCATTCGCACTGAAGCAGAAGAAGCCGATCTGAATGTAGTCGGGGCTGGTGACATCTATGTCTCGCGGGTTAAAAAACGCCCATCGAAAAATGTCACAGGTGCCGGCTCAATCAAAGTTGGTAACTGGTAATTTGTGATTTTTGTTTGAAGAGAACCCCACCATAAAGGTGGGGTTTTTGCATTGAGCGTGTCCTATAATTGATTTTTGTGCGAAAAAGAGGTATACTTCTTTTTCCTTGCAATGGCAATACCGCCAAGGCAGAGAATAAATTTCAATCTGAAAGGTTGGAATAAAAAGTGAACAAACAAGCTGATGAAAAAGGAACGCCTGAGGGAAAACCTCAGCCGAGTCTTCAGGAGCAACTAGATGCTCTGTCTCCCAAAGAGAAGAGTGATCTAGGGATGGGAGTCCTCGTGGTTGCCTTGATTGCTGCCACACTCATTGCTACCTGGGTTATTCTTGGATTGGCAACGAGCGGAGGAGTTTTTGGCTACCTCCTCGCCTTCGTTGCTGTTGCTTTATTGGTGGGCGGGTTCCTATGGCAGCGAATCCTCGCCTAACCGTTTAGCAATCCCAGACTGGGCCGTCAATTGACGGCCCTTTTTTATGTCTTCTTGGCGTACCTCTCACGAGAGACGCGCAGCACCTTATCACGGTTTTGATTGGAAGATTTTGCCAGTGAGAGTGTCTGTGCGGGAAAAGGCAAACTCATTTGGTTGTCGATCATGAGTTTGGTGACGACTTGATACCGAGCGAGTGACACGAGATCTTCGTCACTGTATTTATTTCCAAATTCTTTTTTCATCCATTCTGCATCCCCGGCTCCCAAAATGAAGCTGATGATTGAGCCCGCGTTTCCAAAAATGGCAGCTTTCACATCATCGGGAATCTGATCCATGTATTGATTGGCGAGAATGAGGTTGAGGCGATACTTGCGCGCTTCCGAGAGGATTTTGACAAAACTGGTGGTCGCGAAGTTTTGAAACTCGTCGATATAGAGGTAAAAATCACGGCGTTTTTCTTCATCCATGTACACACGATTCATCGCCGCGAGTTGGATTTTGGTGATCATGAGGGCGCCGAGAAGTGAGGCATTGTCTTCACCCAATTTTCCCTGTGACACATTAACCAACAATATTTTTCCCTGATCCATAACTTCTTCGATATTGAACGAACTCGTCTGCGTGTTGACGACATTGCGAATGAGCGGAGAGGTGACAAACTGTCCGACTTTGTTCAAGATTGGCGCGATGGCTTCATTGCGTTGTCTGTCTTGCATCGTGTTAAACTCCGCCACCCAGAAGTTTTTCAGTACCGGATCTTGCAAGTTTTCGATGACACGGGCGCGAAACTTCACGTCGGTGAGCATACGCAAAATATCTTCTAGCTTCGCGTGTTCAGAAAGTAATGTTAACAGGGTGTTGCGCAAAATGTACTCAAGTCGTGGTCCCCACGAGACAGGGCCATACATTTTTTGAAAGATGGAAACAATGCCGGAAGCAATGAGTTCGCGGTGCACGAGCGAGCCGCCTTCAAACAAGTTCATTTTGACGACGGCATGGGGATCGGCTGGATCAAAGACGATGACATCATTGATGCGTCCTTTGGGGATGTAGTTGAGCACAGTCTCAATGAGATCTCCGTGTGGGTCGATGACCGCAATCCCTTCCCCATGCTTCAAATCATGGATGATCATGTTGGCGAGCATGGTTGATTTTCCCGTTCCACTTTTTCCAATCACATACATGTGACGGCGCCGGTCGGCTCGTTTGATACCAAAGACTTGGTTCTGGTTTTTAAACTCAGCTTGCGCAAAAAAATTGACGTTAATGCGTTCGTCTTCTGAAATGGTGGAGTAGGCGGGAAGATTGGCTGGTGGCTCGCCCAACAAATTTTTGCCCCATGCAATATTTTTAATGGCTGAGAGTTGTTTGTTGGGAAAATGCATGAGTGTGGCGAGTTCATCAATCGAGAGAAATTGACGCGCAAATTTGCCTTCGCGGCACACCACCTCGTGCGTTGTCTTTTTTGCAAACAGCGGTTTTTTCAACACCAAACTATTGACCTGCGTATCAAAACTTCCGTATGCGGTGGCTAGTTCCTGGCGAAGTTGCACTGCTTTTTCTTTGGTTTGCGCGAGGATGAGGACTCGCAAACGATACTGAAATGAAGGGAGCGCGAGTTTGCCATCAATGAGTGATTGATGGGGATTGGCGGGAGTTTCTGCATTTGTGGGGCGATGACGAAACGCACTTTTCCAGTTTTCTTTTGTGCGGCGCACGCTCAGTTGTAGCAGGGCAGACTCTCCTTCTTGGAGCTTAGACAGGACAGAGAGAACGTTGGCCAGTGGGTCAGCCGTAGTTGATTCTTTGTACGTACGCAGGGGAAAGCAGGTGAGGGCGCTGGGACTAAGTTCTCCAGTAATCGTGACCCCTGGTTTTTGAAATTCATCGAGCGGATTGTGTGAAAGCTGGTTGATGAGTACTTCCGGGTATGCGGAGGAGAGTTGGCTCGTGACGTACGTTGCCATTCCTGCAGGAAGCGTGAGGAGTGTATAAATCGTTTGTCCTTGACTTAAAAACTCAAGTGTAAAGGTAGGTGCTTTTTTAAATGAATGCAAAATATTGCGTGGTGGGGTGGGGAGCGTAGACAAAAATGCCACCATGGCGCTCGCATCGTGTTCATCGGTGCGGGGAGTGCGAAGTTCAAACGTAACGGTTGAGGCAGGTGCTGACACGAAGTTAGTATAGCAGGTTCCATTGCCCTGTCAGCGGGTATTTGTCCTATAACATTGACTTTTGGGTGGGTTTGGAGTATACTTTTCATTTGTTCCATAACATATCCCTCTCGAGAAAATGACCCAATTCCTGGGTTACAGAGAGGCAATATTTTCCTGGTAAACCAAAAGGAGGTTACCACTGTGTCCATAACGTGGACGTTTGTAGGGTTTGAACAGAGTTCGTACGATGCGAAGAAGCATTCGCCGACGGATTCGGACGCCGACTATATGTGGGGTTTACAAGCAGACGGCTTTGGGACCATCATGGGTGGCTGTTCCTATACAAAAGCACAACCACTCATGCAGCACTTCAAAGTTCTTTCGCTTCCTCAATTGGTGGGTAAGTCTTTTGAAAGTGAAAAAGAGGATGCAAGCTCTGCTCTAGACCTGTTGCTTGTCCAACTTCGTCATGGAGGGAAATATGTTCCCCCCTCCTATGAATCTTTGCGGGAGCGAGCAGCCCAGGCATTAGCCCAAATGCAGGCCCCAAGCTACGAAGATGTCGATGGCGAGACCGTCTTCAATGCTTTCTATGCTGTGTGGGATGGTTGGGTTCCCAATGCTGAGTGGCTGAAAAGCTTCCAACAGCGCATCTGGGACCTTTCCAACGGTGAAGTTGTTTTGGAAGAAGCTACGGACACAAAAGGTTTCGTGATGATTAAGGGGCCAGCGGCTTACTTTTTCCTCAAGAAGGGAGAAGAAGTTTGTTATGTCGATATTGGTCCCTACTCCAATCCTGTGAGTGTTTGGGTTCGGGAAGAATAGAGGAACTCACTGAGCACGTTTGTTTGTACAAGCGTGCTCTTTTTTTATTGGTACAATATCTTCATGTCACTTATTTGGACACACCATGCCCTCGATCGACTCAAAGATCGCAAGCTCGCGCGTGATCTAGTTGAGTCCACATTTGCTCATCCAGATGAAAAAAAAGCAGGGAAACAGCGAGGGACGTCTGAATTTATCCGTCATTTTGGGAGACAAACCGTCACGCTCATTGCCAAACAAAATGAACGTGGAGAGTGGATAGCAGTGTCATGTTGGATCGATCCGCCGTTTGTAGGGACAAGGGATGATCGTCAACGCCAAGCTTGGAAACGGTATCAACACGCACCTTGGTGGCAAAAGCTCCTTCTTGGGCTTGGCAAACAACTTCGCTATCTCTTCTTGGGAAATTCGTAAAAGGAGCGTTTTGCTTGTTTGATGAGTTGATCAAGATTTACACGTTCAAGTTGGGGAAGGAGAGAAATGGAGCCTGCAAGTGCATGGAGGGAAGCCGTCTCTTTTTGTGCGACGAGTTCTTTTTTTGAGAGAAAAGTTTTACGCTTGCTTGAAATATGAATTACTTTCTGCATAGTAGGGAAAGTATATAAAAAGGAAAAGAATCAATCAAACGACTTACTGTGTTTGGTGCAATCTGATGAAGACAGCGCTGTTGATGGACATGGGGACATTGATTTCCAGTTCGCTCGAAGTCGTTGCTATTGTCTGTACATTATTGACTCCACCAAAACGCTCTTGCGTGATGGTATAGGTGCCGGGGGTGATGTTAGTAAATGTCACAGGTGTGACTTCGCTGTGTTGCCATGCAGGATCATAATTGGCGAGGATTGCTGTCGTATCAAATCCATCACGCGTCGCAATTCCTTTCACCCATGTTCCACGACCGGTGAGCTGCACTTGTGTTTGTCCCAACTTGTTTAAAAATTTGAGCGCACTGTAGCGGGGCTTAGGTTGGCCCGTGATGTCAAAGAGACCCCAGCGTCCCCAGAGTGTTTGACCATTTGGATCTTTGCCATCTTGGATCTCAAACACAAATGCCTTATCGACTGTTTGTGCGAGTTCTGTCCCAACGGCGATCGTATGAATCGCGCCAAATGTGCTGTCATAGCCGGGATCATTGTTGGAGTTGTGTCCCCATTCGGTGATATCGAGTTCAATATGTTGTCCACGTGGATATGGTGCCATCCACTGACGAATGAGGGCCACGTCACTGCGATATTGATCGATACTGGTGCTGTACCGATGCCATGAGAAAAAATCAAATGGCAAGTTTTCAGCTGTGACCGCTTTCATGAGATCATCGACCCAATTTTTGTAGAGAGCTGTGATTGCTGGTCCACCAATTTTAAATGGTTGGACCCCATGTGCGTTCAGCGCACCATGCGCGGCAGCGCGGTAAAGATCGATGTAATTGCGACTTCCATATGTCTTGTATCCACCAAACAAATCGGGCTCATTCCAGACTTCGTAGTACGCATCAGAGATCCCCAGCGTCCCCGAAATGTGTTCTATTGTTTTTTGCACGGTGAGTTGCCAATCAGCGTAGTTGGCAGGAGGAGCGGTGATATCACCATTCACGGCAATGGCAGGTGGTGTGTAGGAAAGGGCGATAAAGGGTTTTGCTCCACTGGCAGTGATGTCATGAATGACAGGATCAAGTTTGGAAAAATCAAACGTTAAATTTCCCGGACTCCCATGCACGATATCGTAGAAATCATAAATGTGATCCAAGCGCACGTATTGTGTATCAACCGCACGCACCGCGCTGATGAGTGGTGTCATACGCCAATTTTTATCCTCACCACCTTGGCTCAAGTTTTGCCAGGGAAAATGCATAGGGCCAACGACAGCTTGCGTATTGATGACGATGTTGGCGCTTTGGCCAAAGGCGCCGATAAGCAGTTGGCGAATCGTATTGATATTGAGCGTTCCCACCAAAATGGCGATCACCAAAAAGAGGAGAGGCAGCAGTTGAAACATGATATGGCGGTGTTGTTTCCCAAAGTCCATACCTCTAGCGTATAGGGGAAAGGGTCAAGGGTCAAGGGAAAAGATTGGGGTAATCGTCATTCCGGCGGCGGTTTTTCAATAGTAATGATTGCCTCCCCTAAATTAGGAGGGGCAATAGGAAAAAACCTCGGATGTT
>PSRQ01000011.1 GCA_003176165.1 Candidatus Cerribacteria bacterium 'Amazon FNV 2010 28 9' | reverse complement strand
CAATAGCGAGGTCTTTCCATGATCGACATGACCCATGATTGCGATGACTGGAGGACGAGTTTGGATCATAATTTACCAATTTACTAATTTACAAATTTTCAAACTCTTTATCTTTCTTTTTAATGGAAACAACAATCTTTGAAAATATGAGTAACAATTGATGCGCTTCTTGCCAAAGTTCTCTACACGTTTCAACTTGGCTTGGATTCGCTTTCGCTAACAATTGTAACCAATGTTTTGTTTCCTTGATTTCCTTAATTGCTATTTTAATCTTATGCAAAAAATCCTTTTTACTTTCAGCTTCATTGGCTTCGTAATAATTAGCTCCAATTGACCCTGCACTTCCACAGCATTGCTCAATTAATCGCCTGTTAATTGCATCTTGTTTTAAGGTACGCAGAAAATCAATTACTTTTTCTGCAAAGAGAGTTGTTCTTTTTTCAAGATCGTAACATTTTCCCTTTATTTGTTTCGTAAATTTGTAAATTGAAAATTAGTAAATTTACTTCACTTCCTCCGTGTTTTTCTCAGCTTCAACGACGAGTTCTTCTGGACTAAACTCATTTGTTGTTTCAGTAGCTTCTGGCGCAGCACCTTCAGCTTTAATGGTGATCTTGTAGTGGGTGAGCTTGGCTGCCAATCTCGCATTTTGTCCACCACGACCGATGGCGAGTGAAAGTTGATCTTCTGGACACACAACTTTGGCAATATTGTTTGTATCGTCAATCGTGATTTTTAAGTGCTCAGCTGGAGCAAGCGCTGCTTGGACAAATGTCCGTGCATCATCAGCTTGTTGAATGATATCGATTTTTTCGTTGTTGAGTTCTTTGATGACTTCTTGGACACGCACACCCTTTTGTCCAACACATGAACCGACGGGATCCACACCATCTTGAGTGGACTTGACAGCAATCTTGGTACGCACACCTGCTTCACGCGCAATCGAAACGATCTCGACCGCACCGGATGCAACTTCAGGCACTTCGCGCTCGAAAAGCCTCGCGACCAACTCTTTGGCAGATCGTGACACGATGATGGTCTTGCCACGCAAGGTATCACGGATATCTTTCAGGTAGAGTGTCAAACGAGTATTGATGCGATAAAACTCACTGCGCATTTGCTCTTCAGGAGGCATGTAAGCTTGACCACGACCGATATCGACGATGACATTTTTATCATCAAAGCGAATAACAGTTCCTTGCACAAGTGTGCCAATTCGCCCTTGGTATTCTGAAATCACGGCTTCCTTTTCTGCTTCGCGCACTTTTTGCAAAATGACTTGCTTGGCAGTTTGGGCAGCGATACGGCCAAATCCTGGAGGAGTAACATCTTTCTTTTTGTCGCCAGCGATCTCGAACACGCGAGACTCACCCGATTCTTCGTTCACTTCGACAGTAAACCCTTCTTCGTTGAACTCTTCACCTTCGTGAGTGAGCATCCAATCTTTGCGATATGCAGCCTTGATGGCTTCGGCGATCGCCTCGATGATGGTTTTGACTTCAATTCCGCGTTCAGCGGCAATTTGTGCCAAGGCACTGGCAAATTCAGTTCGTGCTCCAGATGCAGCGTTCATATTTTTCTCCTTCTTCTTTTTATCATCTCTCTATTTTACTTTATAAAAAAAGGCGGGAACCAGAGCCCACCTTCACGTCAACCAAAAGTAAGTATATCAGAAAATGCTCTTCTTTCAAGAAGAGTGCAAAAAAAACAATGGAGATACAAAAAAGGGGCAAGACTTTACACAAGTCTTGCCCCGATACGATCAATACTACTTACGGATTCCCGCCTGTTTGGCCTTTCGGATCAGTTCCCTCATAGAATCCCGCAACGCATTACCCCGCAGGTAACTCACAAATGTGTCGTCATCCTGCTGAAAAATTGCTCCTGCAATGACTTCTAATTCGGGACTTGCATCCTTTACAGCGCGCCGATACTCCAT
The DNA here is from genome assembly GCA_003176165.1 of Candidatus Cerribacteria bacterium 'Amazon FNV 2010 28 9'. GTDB lineage: Bacteria > Patescibacteriota > Microgenomatia > UBA1400 > UBA12028 > PSRQ01. The sequence continues at coordinate 5,063 of PSRQ01000011.1, read as the reverse complement.
TTCGGTGTGGGATGTAAACACCCCAGCAGGAGCAACGGCACGAAGGACCAAAACCTGGACTGCATCCAATTCACGCCAGGCATCTTCGAGGAAGATACCCTTGTCCATGGACGCGGCGTGAGCGATCAGCCAGGCAACGGCGTCTTCAGGCGATCCGTTCTGAACTACGCGAGTATACTCGGCGAGCGAGAATTTACTCGCGGTCGCGGGGGTCGTAATCCCGGGTCCCGTGTGGGTTGCCCAGGGAGTTGAACCCGCCGTGTTTGGACGGACGAAAGGTGGCGTCATCCGAATCGTCGGAACCTCCGGTCCCAAAGTCGGGCGACCCTAATTGCGCCCGCAATGAGGGCAACTTTCCAGCGGCTTCGAGTTCATCGAAGCGCAGGTCCGCCTTTGAATATGCATTCCGAAGTGCTTCGAACCCTTCACGCGCCAGGCGCATGACTTCGCGCCGATCGGCAACGCTTGCAGGGTTGAACAGGTTGAGTTTCAGCATGATACGCACGAGCTGGCGAACATTCTTGGGAATACCTGCCCACGAGACATCGTCATAGACGGTGCTGGTTTCGTCGTCTTCCCAGAGAGCCTTACCCGGGATCATGGGATCTTCCGCTACAAAGTCATTGGGAAGAACCCCAACTTTGTAGAGCTTGCAGCGGTGACCATCCACCATGATGAAGTCCTTGGCAGGGTACCCACGACGGCGCTGCTTGATGTACTTGGCGCTTTCGGCAATAGCCACATCATGGGTTCCTTTTTTGAAACCGATGACTCGCTCTTCACCAAAGCGCTCGCTGAGCAGGACACCGCCAATATTGTCTGGTTCTTCTGGATCGTACATGTTCAGAAGAGCATCAACATTCAGCATGTTGAAGATCTTGCCACCACCCCCACCCGCAAGGGCCAAAGTTAGCAGGCCAGGGTCAATACCCAACGCACCAGCAATCTTGGGGTCCTTATGGGCTTCTGCAACCGTGGGTTTACCCAGATCATCGGGGACAGGCGTATCGGCATCCAGAGGCTCTTCCACAACCACATGGTATTGAGCAGCCAGTTTTTTCGCACTTCCTGCTTTAATACCCATGGCGACGTACTGTTCGTACGTCATGTCGGCCAGAGAGTCGGCGGTCGTCAATTCCTGCTCTTCAAGAACAGCAATTGCCGCGGCGGAAACACCAAGAGTTTCCAATTCTTTCTTGAACTCTTCGTTCATTTTTTTTACCTCCACCCTAATAGGGTGATGTTTGGGGATCCACGAAAATGGGATCCACCTCTTCACCGCTATGATTCATTCATAGGGTGTGTGCTAAGAGTTTGCCGCTCACACCACACACCCTACAAATGAGGAGAGGTTTTTTGTATTGATCGTATGAACAAAAATGATATGCGCCTATGGTTTTTCAAACGAAAAAACAGCACATATCTTTTTGATTGTTAAAGAACAATAGCGATAGAAAAAACATATCGCCGAACCCATAGTATACACTATGAGCACAATCTCACCTATCCTTTTTCGTCCTTTTGGACTCATCAGTGCGGACACTTCATCCGCAAAAAGGAAATCGGTGGTGGACACGATGTGCCGACACAGTGAGAACAAACATCCGGAACGGACGTTGTTCGTTCCTGCATCGTACACAACCGTGCTCCCCACCACCATACCTTGTGTTTGTTACAGCTCAAAAACCTCGAACGCATGGAACCGTCGTGGTCCCCAAAAGCTCTCTGCCATCGCGTACATTTGACGCTGCTCTTCGAGCGGTGAGCCGATCGAGCCTTCGATCAACCGATCGAGCCACATTCGGAACTCGAGCGCTTGCTTCGAATCTGTGAAGTCATCTTCCGGCGGGTCATCCGTTTGAGTACCCCCGGCCAAGAGCCACAGACATCGTCCAATCGAGCGAATTGCTTTTTTGGGCTTTGCGCCTTCCCTCGCCTGGGACCAATCAAACAGGATTGCCCCATGCGCTGCCGGCTCAATCAAGACATTTGCCATGTTGATCTGAACATGCACGTTGATATCGTCAAGCTGCAAAAAACCTGCGAGCTTGAACAAACGTGAAGCGATCCACACCACATCTTTGGCATGGACTCGTCGCTGCTGTCCCTGCCCGTCGGGATCAATGATGCGCCCCACTGAAATCAACTGGGACTGCGCCTTGATCACCTCCGCGGTATACCCAATGATCTGCGCATACCGTCCGTCCGACTCAAACGCTTCCTCCACATGCGGGAAGAAGTGTTGGTAATTGTAGGAACGGAGCGGATCAGTTGGATCGTTCAGAGCAACAGCTTTTGCATGAAGCGATCGCAAGAGGACTGCTTCGTACTGAAGTGCCTCATTGCACGCCAAACGGTGTGCATCGGTCAGTTTTTCTCCCTGATTCCATCCTTGTTCAGACGGATATCGCTCAGGCGTTAACTTCAGTAGGCCAAACTGGCCGCTGGGCAGTTGGCAAATATACAGTGTGAAGCGATTGATCGCCTTGAAGGGCGCTCCATCCTTTTTTGATAACACAATATATTCTTTGCCGTGGCGGCGAATCACCATCCGCACTACCAGATCGCCGTACCCGACTTCATCTTGGATGGCCTGCTGCATGGCGAGCGTCATGCCATCAAGCCACTCATTGGTTCCCAAACCTTGTAATCCTCGCATGGTATGTACCTCATTTCTGTGCGAGATAAGAACTTGAGGGCCGTTGATTGCAACAGCCACACTCTGTGAACAATCTATTCACACGATGTGACTGTCGCACCACCCAAACACTAGGTTTATTTTTTACAGAGCTAAATCTTATATTTTACTAATATGTAGTATAACTCAAGGTCTGTAAAAAAAATATCCCCCTTGCAGAGTGCAAAGGGGGATAATGAAAAACAAAAGTGTGTCTACCATAGGTGGTAGTGTTCGCGCTTGTCACGAGCAGTCGGACCATGCGAGGTAAGAGCGACGGGAACGCGCAGTACTGTCTGCATCAGATCGAGATAGTCGTCAGGCTGACGACTCTCAATTTCCTGATACACAGGAGTACAGAATCCCAAAGCCGTCGTAATCTCCTCTTGATATGCAAGATCCGGAGCATTGACATGCTTGATTCCCCGAACCACCCTATCCTCAACAGTAAAAAACCGTTCAAGATAGGACAGGGGAAAGATATTTTTGTATCCAACCGCCATCTGCCAGTGCAGCATTTCTTCCAATCGATCCATGTGCGAAACGACGAGAGCATCGACGCCACCTGCCACGGCGAGCGCATACTTGGTTGCAACCGCATCAAAATACCCAACGCGGAAACCTTTCTGCCAATCGTTTTCGACATTACACGCATCGGGCAACAGACGGGTCAACTCATCGTCTTCCGTCACAAATGGTCCTGGTCCATGCCGCGTCCCATAGGTACGCACAAGACCCAGTGTCGTGGTCACGCCGTCATACTCGATCTCTTGCAAAAGAGTCCGAGCATTTGCCGGCGTGCAAGTACTCCAAGTTGTGTACGGATGAAACCCATACCACTCATCCAGGAGAACTCCTTGTGCCCCTTCGAAGACAACGGTCTCATCACCAGCAAGTTGCTGCGCCAAGAACAACCGTCCATCTCGCACGACTGTGCAGGACTGCGAGTAATTCGCAAATGTCAACGCCAGACGATCAAGGAGATCCTCATCGTAGAAATATCCGATCGTTTGTGTGAAACGTGGATCGCCCCAAAAGGCGGCGATGAGACCAGAAAGTTCACGCTTTTTTTCTTCGCGGATAAACCGCAGCTTCATTTTTGTGACTGACTGATCTGCTAAATCACCCGCGAACAAGACTCGTTCGGAATACGAGAGGTAATCCATCATCGTTTCGGAAATCCCGATCCCACAGCTTCCATGGATATTGCTGCCACGGGCTGCTTCACGCAGATGATTGGCAAATCGATGAAATGGAGTGATGACGAGTGCTTGGGGATCGACATACAGCCGAGCAAATGCGTCCCGCACTCCCAGAGAACGCAGATGCTCTTCTTCATTGAACGCGGCATATGGCTCGATGAGCATAAACCGCGATAAAAAGGTCTTCGTCCCAGGGGAAAATGTCCCACTGCCAAATTGAGCAAAAACATGATCACGTCCATCTGGCGCGACCACCCGATGTGCGGCTTGGGCTCCACCATTGTAGCGGATATTCCAAGCAGCACGTGTGCGGCGCGTCAAGTAATCGGTGATCGACCCCTTGCCAGCGTCACCAAACGATAAATCAGTAACGATTAATGCTTGCTTCATTCGTTTTCTCCTTTGAAGCAAAAAGGCCCCGCCATCGGCGGGGCCAAACGAACACATTGTGTGCGAAATGAGATGACTACAGGCCGTTTAAGTCCGTGTCGTCATCTTCATCGTCGTTGTCATCTACGACACTTGGAGTTGTAGTGCCCCCAATGGCCGAGATAACCACGTTGGTGCGCACTGCTCCGGCGATTGTCGATGCTAACAGTTCAGGCTTGCTTAAGGTAATCACATGTTGAGTACCTAAAGCTTTTTGCCAAAACTCTCGGATATCAGGTCGCCCTGCACCACTTGAGCCGACAGGAATGATGAAGAAAACTTCGTACTTTTCCTGTGCTTCAGTCAGGATTTCTTCGAACGGAATATCCTGACCAGCACGATGGCCGAAGATACGCGCAATTGCACTAGAGCTCACATAAGCGTAGGGCAATTCATCACCAATCAAGAAGAGATACCCCTTCTTTTTGCGTTTTTCGAAGCAATCGATCGAAGTGAGCCGAGCTGCGGCATAGAGAGCAATTTCATAGCTCTCCTGACCAAAAGATCCACCGCCCCCTTCGATCACAGTCGCCGCCAAACAATCGTCGATGCGATTGTCCGACTCGAACTGTGAAATCTGAAAGGGAACTTGATCGTGCCTAGCATCTCCCACAGCCATGAACAAGATCTGCATATCTTGAAGACCACGAATAGCATGAAGAGTTCTCATGAGTGCAGGAAGGTTTTTATGTAAACCCTCCACTACCTCACCCATTGAACCCGTCACGTCCAGGCCAACAATCAGCGCTTCGCTG
>PSRQ01000051.1 GCA_003176165.1 Candidatus Cerribacteria bacterium 'Amazon FNV 2010 28 9' | reverse complement strand
TCAACTACAGCTCGCACGGTCACGGATGCAAGTGGTTGGCGCACTTTGAGTTGTTTCAATTTTCGCTGCGCATGCGCATGTTCTACAACTAACGCAATCGTAGCCATTTCTTCTTCCAACTGCTCATCCACAAACATGCTCATATCATCAAATTGTGGCCAAGTTGTCCAGTGAATGGAGCCTCCTCCCACCCCCTCTGTGTCTCCCCCTCGGGCAGGGGGAGAAGGAATAACATTTTGATAAATGGTTTCCGTGATAAATGGAATAAAGGGAGCAAATAATTTGCACAAAGTTACGAGACAGCGCGCAAAAATTGCACCACTTTCTTCATGCTCTCCAGACTTCAACCGTTCACGCGACAATCGCAGATACCACGTGCTAAAGGAAGTCGTAAACTCCATCAAGAGCCTAGTAGCTGTCACCAGATCATACGCATCCATCGCTGTTGTTACATTTTGAACTAATCGAGCTGTCTTTGACAGGAGCCATCGATCAAGGACATGCAAAGTTTTCAGTTGATAATTGGCTGTGGAAGTCGTTTCTTTCTGCTGCGACTGCACATAGAGCGCGTAAAACCCATAGATATTCCATAACACATTGATTACTTTATTTTGCACTTCGTGCACATTCTGATCACTAAAATTCATGTTGCCTGCACGCATGAGCGGACTATTCATCAGATATAATCGTAAACAATCCGATCCGTACGTATCGATTAGTTTCGTCGGATCAGGATAATTTTTTTTGCTTTTACTCATTTTTTGACCATCTTCAGCTTGAAGAGTACCGGTGGTCAAACAATTTTCAAATGCCTGCGATCCAAAAATCCCCACCGATACAACATGCATACAATAAAACCACGCACGAGTTTGGGCAATATACTCGGTAATAAATTGGGCCGGATACGATGCATCAAATTTTTCTTTGTGTTCAAAGGGATAATGAACCTGCGCAAACGGCATGCTTCCTGACTCTACCCAACAGTCGAATACTTCAAAAATACGTTTTCCTTTTGTAGTACGAGCGTCATCTACCCAAACTTCTACATCATCCAAATATTCACGATGAATATCAGTAAGGTGCTCAACTTTTGAAGGGTCAACAGCCCAATGCTTCAATTCTTCGATCGAGCCAATGACGCGGCGAACAACCAACCCATCTTCTCCATCACGAACAGACTCCCAAATGGGCATCGGAGTTCCCCAATAGCGGCTACGAGAGATATTCCAATCAGGTGCAGTTTCAATGCCTTTTCCAAAACGGCCGTGCTTCAAATGATCTGGATACCAATTGATATATTCATTTGTTTTCAGCAAATCTGGTTTTAAGCGTTGGACATCGATAAACCATGCAGGAAGCGGAGCGTAATAGAGTCGTGTTCCACATCGATAACAAGTCGCGACACTGTGTGTATGTAAAAATTCCTGATACATGAGTCCACGTTTCGTCAAATCCTCGTTGACTAAAGAATTTACTTTTTCTAAATACATACCTGCGAATGGAGTGACTTGTGGTTTCATTTTGCCTTGCTCATCCACATGTTCAACCAATTGAATGTGGTGTTGCTTCATGACGCGATAGTCATCCTCACCATACACGGCGAGCGTAACAATTCCTGTTCCTTCTTCGGCAGTGACAAAGGAGTCGGCAATGACGACACCCGCGCGCTCATCTTCAGTTCGGGGGAAAAAATCATAATGCAACTCAAATGAATATTTTTCCAACCCTTTGCCATTCATTTCTTCTTCGACTTCGTACGGCTCATTTTTCAGCATCGACAATCGGCTATGAGCGAGGATGTACTGTTCATCACCTTGTTTAACCTTCACATATTTAATATCTGGGTTGACAGCGAGAGCTGGGGTTGCCAATTTATTCCATGGCGTGGTTGACCATGCAAGCAGATAGGTATGTTCTTCTCCAACTACCTTGTATTTATACGTATTTGAAGCTTCGGATACCTCTTTATAACTATTGTCCATCGCGATCTCGAAGTTGGACAGGGGTGTACTACAGCGCGGACAATATAAGATCACTTTCCGACCTTGATAGACCAAACCTTTTTCATACAACTGTTTGAATCCCCACCACACACTTTCCATGAAGTTCACATCCATGGTTTTGTACGCATGCTCCATATCCACCCACCGACCAAGACGTCGGATCGTTTTCTTCCATTCTTTGTCGTAGATCATGATGGAATTACGACATGCTTCATTAAACGTATGAATCCCTAGCTCTTCGATTCCTTTTTTTCCACCTTTGAGCCCGAGTTCCTTTTCAATGGCATTTTCGACAGGGACACCATGACAATCCCATCCCCAAACACGCTCCACGCGTTTCCCGCGCATGGTTTGGTAACGAGGAATCACATCTTTGGCAGTACTTCCTAGGAGGTGTCCATAATGAGGAAGTCCGTTTGCAAATGGGGGGCCATCATAAAAAACGTATGTATCTTTGTCCGATCGATCTTCGACAGATCGCTCGAAGGCATGAATTTCATCCCAAAATTGCAATACTTCCTCTTCCATCTTGGCAAAATTGGGTCGACCTGGTGTAAATTGTTTTTTTAACATATATTTCCTTTTGTTTGAGTGATCCGCCTTCGTCCTGCCTTGGCAGGACTTCGGTGGATTGTTCATTGACTTGTATACTTTATGGAGAACAAAAAAACCGCCTCTATACAACCATTGAATACAATTCAAGGGCTCTATACAAGCGGTTCCACCTTATATTAGTTTTTAGTACATAGGGCACAGTTTATACGTTCTGTTAGCTGTGCTCTACTAACTATCAACTATCTTATTCCAGCTATCTCGGGCTTACCCGGAAAGGTCTAGTTTATTGTCATTCCCGTGAAAACGGGAATCTATTCAATATTTCTTCCTTCTGCTTCTCTGGTGATAACAGAGTCAAACGCAGTTTTAATTGAAAGTAGTATACCATACTTTTGTTTGTCATTCTGGGAACAACGACTAAAAATCTTTCCAAACTTCCCCCTATTTTTCACGTTCTTTTCACACACATATACTATGTTGAAAATTGCCGGCGCGAGGAAGGTTGTACCCAAGTACAAGAGAAGCCTTCCTTTCGTCGTTCTAGAAGAAAAAGCACCCATTGAAAACTCAGATGGGTGCTTAAAAAAGGGTTTATCCTTATCGCAGGATAAGAATAACAATCGCAACGCACAGGGACAGAATTAAGGAAATCACTGCAATAAAAATCCAAAAAACAGCTGCCCCCACGACACCACGCACAAGTGGACTATGGATGACATGCCCTCTGATCGTTAACGAAAAGCGAGGATCGAGCGCAAATGCCAGGAACGACAAAACAAGCAAAATGAACCAACCTAGTGGCATCATTTAGACGTATCCTTTGCAACATTCACCGAACGATAAGGTTCTTATTTTACTGAAAAAAGAAAGAATGTCAATACTTATAGGCTATTTTCCCTGACGAAGGAAGGCTGGAATATCAAACTCATCATCGAGTTCATCTTGCGTGGGCTTTGCTGCTGGCGGAGGCGTTGGAGATGAGGTCACCGGAGTAAATCCACCGATTGGTTGTGCGGCAGAAAAAATCTGTGTCGGAGATGAGTTAACGACTGGTTGAGGTACAGGTTGAGAATGAATCGGTGCAAAGCCGTTTGGGACAGGTTGTTGCTGTGGCACTGTATTTTTTTCACTTGCAGCTCCATAGGCTCCAAAGGAACGGCGCATAAATGAGCTCGTGTTGTATTTCAATCGATTTTCATCAAAACCAGTAGCGATCACTGTAATTTTGATATTACTTCCCATGCGCTCATCAATCGTCGCACCAAAGATAATATTGGCATCAGTATCAGCAGCTTGTGTGATGATTTGTGAGGCATCTGAAATTTCAGGAAGCGTCATATCCTGACCCCCTGTAATGATGTATAAGATTCCCTTGGCTCCTTCAATCGAAACTTCCAAGAGTGGAGATGCGATCGCAGCACGAGCAGCTGTCGCAGCTCGATTTTCGCCACTTGCTTGTCCAATACCCATGAGGGCTGTTCCGCTATCACTCATGATTGTACGAACATCAGCAAAATCGACGTTAACAAGCCCAGGGATCGTAATGAGATCAGAAATTCCTTGCACGCCTTGGCCCAACACATTGTCAGCAAGTCGAAACGCATCTTGCAAAGTCATCTTACGGTCAACAACGTCTAACAAACGTTGGTTAGGGATGACGATAAGCGCATCAACTTTATCTTTTAAGTTTTCAATTGCATCCTCGGCCACACTTCCTCTGCGCATCCCCTCAAACGCAAACGGTTTTGTCACCACCGCGACCGTGAGTGCTCCCGACTCTTTGGCAATCTCGGCAACGATAGGGCAGGCACCGCTTCCCGTTCCTCCGCCCATACCGGCGGTAATGAACACCATGTCAGTATCGAACAAAAGTTCCTTAATTTTTTCACGCGATTCCTCAGCGGACTGTTTCCCAACATCCGGATCAGCTCCACTCCCAAGTCCTTTGGTAAAATTGGTTCCTATCTGAAGTTTTGTCTGTGCTTTATTGTTCAATAAAGCTTGAACATCTGTATTGATCGCGCAAAATTCAACACCTTGAATTTGGTTGGTCGCAATCATGGAGTTGATCGCATTGCCACCACCACCACCTACTCCCAAGACTTTAATCTTTGCAAACTGGTTATTGGTTGGTTTTACGAGTGCCATACTCTTCTCTTTGTCATCCTCGAGGAGGCAACGAAGTGTGCCTGCATCGAGGATCATGTTTAGTTAAAAACAAAGCTTTATCATTACAATAAGTTCTTATGAACACATTATCAACTCATTTTTCTTCATTTTCCAAACATTACCCCAAGCTTGGCCCCATCATACGAGGGAAAAAACATTTTTGCAAGATGAAAAAAGGTTTTTATCCGCCAAAAGCGGCGGATCTCCAGCTTTAAAAGAAACCCTTTCCTGGATCCCGTTTTTTAACGGGATGACAAACAAAAACAAAGTATAAACTTTATGGAAGCAGTGACTTCAAGAGTGATTGGATTTTATTGAGGATTCCACTCCCTTTACCTGAAAATGAAGAAAAGATTTTCAACAAATTGCCTCCCTCACCGGTACGAACTTCTTCTCCACCTTCTTTAGCTCCATAGAGAAGTAGCCCAATAGCCGTAGCATAGGAAGGAATTTCAATTTCGTCGACCAAACCACGAACACCTGTAGGAATCCCAATCCGAGTCGACATAGAGAGCGTTCGCTTGCATACTTCAGCAATACCGGCAGTTTGTGCCCCCCCTCCAGTGATCACTATACCAGCAGGAACCAAAGAAAAAAGTTTTTGTTTTTCTAATTCCGTTCCCACCATCTCAAACATCTCTTTCATCCGAGGGAACATAATGTTTTCAAGCAAGGTTTTACGAGAAAGCGAATGAATATCCTCTTCTAACCCAAGTGTAGCCACACTCAACTCATCCTCTTTTCGCTTTCGCTCTCTGGCTTCTTCACGAGTTTCACCTTTGAGGGATGGAACTTCAGGAGGTTGCATTGAAAGCGCTAG
>PSRQ01000063.1 GCA_003176165.1 Candidatus Cerribacteria bacterium 'Amazon FNV 2010 28 9' | reverse complement strand
CTCTCAATTGCTTGAGGTTTTAAAAGAGGAAATCAACGTGAAAGATGTGAAATGGGAAACTGGAGAAGAGTTGGTTGTTGAGTTGGATACGACCCTTACTCCACAATTAATCGCCGAAGGACAGATGAGAGATGTCCTTCGTACGATTCAGGATATGCGTAAAGCTGCAAACGTACGCGTGGACGAATATGTTGACGCTTGGTTGCCAACTTGGCCAAAAGACTTTACTGCAGTTATTTGTAAAAAGACTTTCGTACGAGAATTGCAAGAAGGCGAAGCCCGTGTATCAATTATTGCATAACGTAGGATATACTCTTCCAAAAAGCTGCCCTGAAAGGGCTAGCTATGGTAGAGAAACTAATTACCGTGCGATTCAAAAATACTAAAAGTGTTGTGGGAGTGTTTCCCCAGTTTGTTCACGAGTTAACAAAACGACCTGAATTTATTGCTCTCTTTGAGGGAAGAGGTAGCTTTTCCGACATCAACAATAACACGATCGTGTTTAAAATTGATGATGAATCTTTAGGGGTAGATGAATTTATTTTGTGGCTGAGATCATTGTCCTATCTGATTGTAGCCGGGATTGATGATATCGAAAAGATGTAGCCAATTGTGTATAATTAGATCGTATACGTTGAAAGGATAATATATGAGTCATGTTGAAGAAAAGAATGAACAAGGTCAAAAACCTAATAAATCAACTCAATCAGAGACTGAAATTGGCTATGATCTTGATTCAACTGAGAATACGTTGTTGCGCTTAGCAAGATTAAAAATTGTTATTGCTGAACTCGAACAAAGTAAACATATTAAACCGGAAACGTGGACAAGGCAATTTGATGTATAAAAAATTACTTGCGAGATTTTATGAATAAAGAACTGCAGCCATCTCCTGAAGAAAATATGTCACCAACACAACAATCTTCTTTCGATATAACATATGATCCTGAACCTTTGGAAACCATTCTGCGGCGAGCAAAAAGACTCAAGGAAATAGATGCCCTTTTAGAAGAAGCGGAACATATCTCTCAGAAGAAACTTCGTCAAGAATTTGAAGTGTAGGTACACTCACCTTTCTTCTTTGAAGCTAAATTGGTACGATACAGAGCATGCGTCGTCTTCGTTTTCTCACCTTATGTATTGCCGCACTTGGATGTTTATCCGTTACACTTTTAGCGAGTACTGCTCCAACCGAAGCATTTGGACAAGCTATCTTTGTCATTGCAGGTTTTGCACTGCTTTGGGGTGTACAGATCCCAACCAGTCTTTTTTATTGGAAAAGCGTGTGGTGGTTGTATGGAGTGACCTTTTGTGGGTTGTTGGTGACTCTTTTTTTGGGAAAACTGAGTCACGGCGCTGTGCGTTGGTTACCTATTGGCCCAGTTCATATACAAGTCTCTGAAATTGCAAAACCTGTTTTTGCTTTAGTTTTGGCTGCATTTATCGAGCATTACACTCTGGCAACTCAGAAGAATATCTTGTTGTATTTTTTGCTTATAGGAGGATTTTTTGTCCCGATCTTCTTACAACCTGATCTAGGAAGCGCCTTGGTAATTCTTGTCACGGCACTTGTGCTCCTGTTTATTTCCGTCAAACGATTACCGATGCTTATTCCATGGCTGGTCATTGGCGTTGTCGCTATCGTTGGAACATGGAGTTTCTTGCTCTATCCGTATCAGCGCGATCGCTTGCTTTCCTTTGCTGGTACTGGCAATGCTTCATACAATGCACGGCAAGCCCTTATTACCGTTGGCTCTGGCAAGTTGTTTGGTCGGGGACTCGGGCATGGGGTACAGTCACAACTCCGGTTCTTACCTGAATATCATACCGATTTCTTTTTTGCATCGCTATCAGAGGAGCTTGGATTGACGGGAGTCGCGACCGTATTTATCCTCTATGGAACCTTTTTTTATCTTATTGCCTCTTCGGTGTCCCGTGCTTCAACTGGAACACAGCTTTTCATTATTGGATTTTTAGCAGCTTTTTTCTTTCAAGCTGCTGTACACATAGGGATGAATATGCGCCTTTTTCCTATCACGGGCATTCCTCTTCCATTTCTTTCTTCTGGAGGAAGCTCGTTCTTGTCTTTATGTATCGGCAGTGGAGTGGCTTTGCGACTTCTACGTGAGTGATGGCATTTGGGGTTTGCTGTTCACTTGTTGATCTGGTATACTACATTCCTATGAAATACGCAGTTATTCAATTGTCAGGCAAACAGCACGTTGTACGTGAGGGTGAAAAGCTTCAGGTTGATCGCCTCGAAGGGGGAGAACAAGAAGCTCTTACCATTAAGGACGTCTTGTTGATTGCAGATGGAGAAACCGTGAGTATTGGTGCGCCATTTGTTGAAAAAGCAGTCGTCAAAGCCAAGATTGTTTCTCATGAAAAAGGTGAAAAGATTCGCGTGGCGACATTTAAAGCAAAATCCCGACAGCGTAAAGTCCGTGGTCATCGTCAACACTTGACTACTATTGAGATTGAAAAAATCTCAGCATAAGTTGTCAGTACAGTATATGGTTGGTTCCGTCAGCTGACGGATCCGTCCCTTCTATAAGGGAGAAAGGATGGTATGTCTTCATATTTATTTTTCCTCGGTAGGGTAAATAATTTGTGTTTTGCCGAAGCTTCTCGGGTCATAGGAACTCTTTATCCAGAGGCAAACTTTGTGCGTATTCTTCCTCATGTGGCACTCGTAGATGAGCTTTCTGAAGAACAAGCAGTCTCTTTGCAAGAGCGCCTTGGAGGCACGATTAAGATTGCCAAAGTAGTCGAGACAACTTCTCCACTTTCGACAGAACAGATCGAAGAAAAAAGCGCAGAGGTATTGGTGAATTTGCGAAAACCAGAGGTGAAATCCCTTTCATTTGGAATCGGTGAATTTGGGCGTGAATCATTGGATGCCCCCAACCTCACTCGAATAAAAAAGATACTCAAAAGTAAAGGAATCTCAAGTCGATTTATTGATTCTCCTCGCTATGGTTTATCTGCCAGTGTATTACTGCACCAAGATGTTGAAGAAGTAGTTATTGTGAAAGCCAATGATCAACTGGTTTTTGGGTATACGATTGCCGTCCAAAATATCGATGATTGGACGAAGCGTGATCGGATGAAACCACGTAGTGATCGTCGCCGTGGAATGCTCCCTCCAAAATTGGCTCGTATTTTGGTCAATTTGGCCGCCCCTACAAAAGGTGAGCGTGTTTTGGATCCTTTTTGTGGCACAGGAACGACACTTTTGGAAGGGTTGATGGTTGGGCAAGAAGTGATTGGAGCAGATATTCGCCAGGAAGCAGTCGACCAATCTCGAGAAAATATCGAATGGTTTGTCTCGCAATATCCGGGAAATTATACCTGGGATGTGGCTATGAGCGATGCCACAAAGCTGACTCCAGAGCTCCTACGCGGAACTGTTGATGCGATTGTGGCTGAAGGGTTTTTAGGACCTCTGACACCTCTAGAACGAGAGCTCCCCAATATGTTTAAAGGCTTGGAAAAGCTCTACTTGGGTGCTTTTAAGCAATGGACTCATATCTTGAAACCAGGAGCTGTGGTATGTATCGCGCTTCCTCGTGTGGAAGCGGGCAAGAAGGTGTATAGCCTTTCACCCTTGATTGACAGTCTCGAGAAGTTTGGGTACAATATACTCCTGTCTCCGTTTGTGTATGATCGTGAAGGCACGATCACACAGCGTGAAATTTTTACCGTACAGTTTAAAGGATTAGACAACTAATACACATATGTCACACGTTAAAGCAGGTGGTTCAACCAGACAGCATCATCAACGCCCAGGCAAACGCCTTGGACTGAAAAAATCAGGTGGGCAAGCTGTCACTACAGGACAAATCATCCTTCGTCAAAAAGGCCAAGTGTACAAAGCTGGTACAGGTGTGGGGGTGGGTCGTGACTACACAATTTTTTCAATGATCAAAGGAATTGTTACCTTCACTAAAATGCACGGCAAAACCGTCGTCAACGTGCTCTCCAAATAATATTTCCTCATATGGTTGATATGCTTATTGATCCAGCGGAGTTTGGAAAAGGTGGGTTGTCTCACCTCAATGGAAAATTGTGGTCAAATCAAGAGGTTGGAGTTGAATTGGCTGGATACGAAGGAGATGGAAGTGTCGAGTCTCCATACGAATATGGAGGATCCAAAGAATATTTTTACGTCCGGCATGATTCTTCCCACGATATCGCTGATTTTGTATTTCCCCTCCTTTCCCTGGCAGGAAAAGAAAATTATCTCTTTTATATCCGTGCCTATGGAATTAAATTTGTCATTTCTTTGGAAGAGTTAGGCGGAACAAGAGTACAAACATATCTCCAAGATTTGGAAGAAGATGATGCTCTGCGCATTTTTGCAACTGAAACGGCTCATGCCCTTCAAGAAGCAGTACGCGAATACAAAAAAGAAGTTCGCAAACCTCGAAGAGGCTAATTGTGCGCCTCGATCATGTACAGCTGATTTTGAGGATTCTTTTCTTTTCGATGATCTTTTGTGACATCCACATGCCAATAATATTTTTTCAATAATTTGACCATCGTGTCGACTTTATTTTTTCTCGTTTCGTGAAATTCAAGAATGAAATGTTTGACGAGCGTAAGTTGGTCTGCACTATCCTCAAGTACTTCTATTTCCATCCCCTCAATATCCATTTTTAACAAATCAATACGCGTGCGTATTTCGCCATCTAAGAGGAGAGGGAACCCTGCCAGGAAATTACGAAAACGAAGAGTTTGAATAGGTATACTCTTATATGTTTGTGCTCCCGTCCATCCACCTTCTTGCAGGGAAGAAAAAACTGTCCAATGTTCGTCCACATATAATTCTTCGTGGGGTTTTTTGCCAATGAGTGCTTTTTCATAAATATGGACATGATCAATAGAATTATCCGCAATATTTTTCCGCAATAGCGCAAGGTTTTGGGGATTGGGTTCGATGGCAATAATCTTAGCTTGGGGGTAGAGCGAATGAAAATAAAGGGTAGACAAACCAATATGTGCTCCTGCATCAACGATAAGAGGAGTGTCCGTGGTTAGCTCCGCATAGTAAATCCGTTGTTTGAATACTTCTTCCAATAAGGTGCGCAACTCATCTGCATCATTGTAATTGATGATCCAATCTTTGTAAGTAGTCGTTGGCATACCTTTGCATCATACCAGATGGATATGAAAGACGTGATTGGAATTCTCTATAAAGGATCCCACACAAGTATATATTGCATCTTGGGTTTTGGGGCATGTTCGCTTGCAGCAGGACACGTTTTCACTCTTTACACGCTCATGACAATCACGTAGAGTATGGCAAGATCAGTGAGGAGTATTTATGAGTGACCAAACCGTCGTTGTCCACTTTTCCATTACACAACTGCAGCCAAACCC
>PSRQ01000017.1 GCA_003176165.1 Candidatus Cerribacteria bacterium 'Amazon FNV 2010 28 9' | reverse complement strand
ACTTCCCAGTGCAATATCTTGGGTGATGTGACGAGCTCCAATAGGCAACACACATGAATACGTGAGTGCTCCTTCCACAAACGCCGCCATTGCCGTGGTTCCGGCACCAATATCCAGCACCACCACACCCAACTCTTTTTCTGTTTCTGAAAGGACGGCATGTGAAGACGCAAGGCCGGCAAAAACAAAACTTGAAATATTGACACCAACTTCAGAAACGCACTTTGCTACATTGCGCAGTGCCGTCGCAGAACCCGTGACAATATGTGCTTCTGCTTCCAGTCGCACGCCACTCATCCCAATAGGGTCTTTAATACCGTCTTGACTATCGACTTTGAATTCACGTGGAATGACATGGATCACTTCACGAGCTGAAGGAAGAGAAATAGCCCGCGCCGCTTCGATCACACGACGGACATCATCACTCGTAATTTCGGCATCTGGGTTAGCAACAGCAACGACACCTTTAGAGTTTTGGCTGGCAATATGTGAGCCACTGATGGACACGTACGCATTGGAAATGCTAAAGCCTGCCATCCGCTCTGCGCTATCCACAGATTTTGTAATCGCGGCGATAACATCCTCAAGATCTACTACTTGGCTTTTCTTCATGCCGGTGCTTGGGACACTCGCAATCCCTACTACTTGCAAAGCTCCTGTTTCACCATCACGCGCCGCAATAATGGTACAAATTTTCTCTGTACCGATATCGATAGCACTGATGACTTGTTGTCTACTCATAGATTATTGCGACCTCATCACGGGATCGCGGAAACGAAGATCAAACACTTTCCCTGTGTGCTCTATTGTAGGCGCTTGCAGGAGAATTTGTAAAGAGTGCATCTCCTGGTCGATCGTTTCCTCTCGCACAACCACTTCGAGTCGCCCATCAAAGAAAAGATGGACTTCATTTGAAGAAACAGCAACGACTTTTTGAAGTGAAACCGGAAGAGATGGTTGTGTTATCAACTCCACAAGAGTGCGATAAAAGTTGAGTGTCGTTGGAGAAACGTGTGTCCCTACTATTAATTGTTCTAATTCAAGATCGGTAAATGGAATTGGTTCTGTAGCTCGTGTCGCTGTAATCAAACCATTTTGGGTCAGTGAGTATACAGAAACAGCAGAAGAACTTGGAGTAAATGTTACTAAAATTTGCGGCTGCGTAAAGGAAACAACGAGAGTGTTTGGCCATTTCTTTTGCACGCGTACAGAAAGCGAATCATCTATGATATGGAGCGTTTCAAACATGCTTCTCCCCACAAGACGATGTGCCAAACTCATCGTATCCTCAGAACAGCTTTGATTGTCGAGTGTGCAGACAACATGCACTACAGTAAAAAGCAAATATATCCGCCAAATAAGAAAAGCCACAAGTCCCATCGCACCAACAAAGAAAACCCAACAAGCACGCCGTCCACGCCGATGTAGCTGTTCTTTTTTTTCTGCAAACCGCAGTGAACGAGAAAGATTTTTGCGCTCAAACATGGGTTCTATTGTAGCGGGTTTGACTGGTGATTACAGCTACATTGAAGAAAGAATAAGCTTTATCACATTGTGTGTCCCACTCTTTGGAATTTCCTGCTTCATGTGATCTGCATTTTTCTTCATCTTTTCGTAGTTGCGCATAACGGATTGCGTCGCTTCGTAAAGCACGTCAGGGACTAAATCTTTTTGTAAAATACACATGGCAGCGCCTTGTTGAACCAGTGGATCACAATTTTTTTGCTGCTCATTGTTGTACGCAAATGAAAGAGGAATGAAAATCGCAGGAGTACCTGCGAGTGTAATTTCTTGGACAGTATTGGCTCCCGCGCGAGAGATCACAAACTTCGCATTGCGAATGAGGAAACTCACATCCTTAGCTTCAATCCATTCACGAACAATATACAAGTGCTGTAGTTCTTCGGGAAGTAATAATCGCTGCTGTTCCAGTTCATGCAGATACACATTTCCTTGGCTAGCACCACATTGATGAATGACAACAAAGGAACGAACCAATTTTGGTAAAAGCGTAGCAATCGTTTGGTTGATCACTTGCGAACCTTGTGATCCCCCAGTGACATAAATAAATGGTTTACTCATCAATTCTTTTGGAAACCAACTTGGTGGGGTTTTGTATTCACGCAGGAGTGATTCACGTATTGGGTTGCCTGTCACAACAGTTTTTTCCTTCGGAAAGAAAGGAAGCGATTCTTCATTGGCCACCGCAATCGTATCTGCAAGATACGCGATTGCCTGATTTGCCAGACCTGCAACTTTGGTTTGCTCGTGTGTAATAATGCGCGCTTTGAACAACTTTCCAACAATACAGACAGGAAATGCTACATACCCACCAAATGAAAGAATGACATCGGGTCGCGCTCGTTTGAACACGGTGTATACCTGCCAACATGAGTTAGGGAGTTTCAAGATCTCAATAAAATTTCTCCAAAAATGTTGACGATGAAATTTTGCTGCTTGAATAGGGAAAAAAGGAATTGACCGCTCGTTCATCTCACGAGCTTCATGTGATGGCTGGGGAGGGCTTGTCTGAGCGAACTCACGACCAATAAAAAAAAGCTTGACTTCTTTTGAATGATTTTTTAAAAGATCATCAATCACGGCAAGTGAAGGAGTGAGATGACCGCCGGTGATGTAGATGTTCTTCTTCATAGACCTTATCTCTTGCGCCCTATTTCTTTTTCTTTCCCTAGACTTAATAATATCCCAACCGCTAACAGTGTGGTAATCAGTGCTGATCCACCGTATGAAATAAAGGGCAACGGCACTCCAGTCAGTGGAATGAGTGCTACGATTGATGCCAAGTTCACTAGAGTCTGCGATACTAACCACGCAATGATTCCGGTGGCAATCAATGCTTCTGTAGGATCAGTAAGTAACACCGCAAACCGATTCATCTGCGTATACAGAGTGATGTATCCGATAATAATCATACCACATCCGATAAAGCCAATTTCCTCCGCCACGATAGCAAAGATTGAATCTGTCGTCGCCTCTGGAATATATTGATATTTCTGGCGCGATTTCCCAATCCCCTGCCCAAATACCCCCCCATTCCCCAAAGCAATGGTAATCTGGCGAATATGATAGGATTTCCCTTGGGGGTCAGAATCTGGATTCAAAAAAGTCGTTAACCGATTAAAACGATACGGAGAGACAAGGATCAGAAGAATTATCCCTACTGCACCCGCTCCAAAAAGCCATACTAAATGTTTCAAAGGCTTTCCCGCTACAAAATACATTGATAACGCAATTGCGCTCAACACTAATCCACTTCCCAGATCCGGTTCCAACATGACCAACCCAAACACAATTGTCAACAAAAGTGCAAATGAGCGAAATAACTTGGGTTTTTGAAGCCACACACTTAAGTAAAAAATAAGCCCAAGCTTGGCCAACTCACTTGGCTGAAAAACAAGTGATCCTACCCCAATCCAACGTTTTGCCCCCAAAATAGGAGGGCTCACGTGAGGCAATAGAACAATGCATAACAGCACTAATGAAAGACCAAATAAAAAAGGTCCGATAGTCCTCCACACTTTACTGGGGATCTTGGAGGCGACAAGTAGAGCGACAATTCCCACGATTGCCCGGATACATTGTTGAGAAACAACACTGAACTTATTGTTAAATAAACTCAGACTTTGAGCTGCACCCACGTCATATACAATGAGTAGTCCTAAAACAACAAAAAAAAGAACAAACAGAAAGATAGAACGTTTTATCCGAGTTTGATTCATGCATGTGAGGAAAGAGCTTGCGAATACTTGAGACTGCGATCGCGATAATCAGTAAATAATCCAAATGATGGACTTGCTGCGGATAACAAAACACTTTTCCCCGAACTGGTATAAGCAAGAGCTTTTGTCACGGCTTCATCCATAGAGTCAATTGGAATAATAGTAATTGAGTCCTTCAGACTTTTCACAAGAAACCCAATTTTTTCACCAGTGGTAGGCAGCGTGAGTAACGTACGAATTGGAGAAGTCGCAATTCTTTTTGCTAATTGTGTGAAATCTTGGCCTCGATCAAATCCACCGACAATTAACGTCTCCACATCATCAATCGCATCAAGTGCAGCGATTGTTGCTTGTGGAATAGTCGCCAGTGCATCATCATAAAAGGAAACCCCTCGGATGCTTCCAACATATTCAAGGCGCCCTGCAACAGGAACAATGCGCGAAAGAGCATCCCTAATCTCCTCAACTGAAGCATGAGCCAACACATATGTAATCCATACACTCGGAAGACAGTTCAACACATTATGTTTTCCAAGTAGAGGAATATCTTTTGTCTGAATAATGCGCTCTTCTTTGCCATTCACAGAGAGAATGATCCACCCCTCCCGTACAAAAACAACTGATTCTTCGTGCTTTCCAAAAGAAAACGGAATCCGATGGGCAGGTGTATGCTCAACGGACATCGCGACTGCGCTATCAGCGCGATTAAATAGACAGTAATCATCAGCTGTTTGAGACGAGAACAAATGTGCTTTTGCAGCACGGTACTCTTCCAAAGATGGATAATAATCCAAATGTTCTTGATAAAAATTAAGCCAAACACCAACATGAGGACTCACAGATAAACTGAAAGCTTGGTGACTTGATGTTTCATAGACAATCCAAGTGTCTCTATCAATCACACCCAAAACATCAAAACAAGGTGTTCCAATATTCCCCAAAAGGATGGCTTTCTTTCCTACACTCCGCAATACTTGATCAATGATAGAAGAACAGGTACTTTTCCCTTTTGTTCCTGTCACAGCAATAATCTGATCTTTAAAAAATTGAAAGAACAAATCAGTTTGAGAAGTAAAGACAACTCCGTGTTCTTGAGCAGTACGAACTTCACTTAACCAAGGACTAATTCCTGGCGTTTTGATGACAAGATCAACATGATCAACGGCTTGAAGATACTCTTCTCCAAAAATGACAGTGACATATGGATCATTTTTCACGCTATTCACGATCAGTTGGTCACTTGGAACATGGTGATCTGCAATAATGAACTCTTGAGTAGGAAGCAGAGAGCGCAGAATTGTATATGTACTCTGTCCTTCACGGGCAAATCCCAAAATAAGGATTCGCTTTTCTTCCATCTTATTTTTGAGAAATTGAAGGAATTGATCACGACAGTGCATGGGAAAGAACCTCTCTATAATCGTCTGGAACAAAATTCTGATCGTCAAATGAAGCAAGTAATGCATCCATATCGTGCTCGAGTGTGTCCATACGATCATCTAAACGCTGTTGGTACGCACGAATAAGGGCGGGCAATGGTTTTCCTTCAGTGCGTAAACGAACGTAGATATGATACAACGCTGCCATTGTTTCTCTGCGTGTTCCGACACATTCAAACGCTTTCATTTCTGCTTCCCCTGTCAGTTGATCAAGGACTACAACTTTATCAGGTTCATCTAACATGTTCTTCCCAAAAATAGAGATAACTTGATCAGTAGATACAAATGCACTCAACAATAGTGTTACAAATAAACACTTCGCACAATGCCCACACCACGTATTCGTCTTTTTACCCACATTACAACTGCGAAAAACAGAAAAATATTCTGGATGAAGCGAAAACACCTTCATAATTTGAATCTCATACCATGGGCGCAATAAACTAAAATAGTTGGGAGCATCGTTCCATCTGCGGCGCATGTAGGAACGAACGTCCGACTCAAACTCAAAAGATTTACTGTATTGGTGATTGATGTTTACGCCATGATACACACCAGTCTCTTCGTTTGCCGAACGTTCATTTGATAAAATAACTTGAGAAATTCCCAACAACTTCGCCGTAAACACACTCACAAATGCGACGACACTCGAAAACGGTGTATGACCATTTAAAAACCCTACAGTATTTAACTCCAACATAAGTGGATCTAAAATACGATCAACGTGAATGCGATGAGTTCCTGCCTTCTTTTGCTCAAAAACGGCAATCATCGTATCACTTGCCAAATCTTTACCAAGAGTGAAAAAAGTAATCTCTTTATTCAAAGTGGAAAGCAATTCAAATGTCACAGCCGAATCTTTACCCCCACCGACAGGCATGAGAACAGTATTTTCTTTGTCGTCCCGGTAAAGATTCTCGCTTTGGCGAAAAGCATTGTCCGGGATCTCATTTGGAGTTTTCTCAAGAAAAGAAGGGGAAAAAGGTGCAATATCATTGACAAAGAAAAATTCACCCATGCCTTTCTCGATCAATTTTTGCCAGAATACAATTTCTTCTTGGGAAAGTGGACCAGCAACAATTTCAATCGTTGGACTGCATGCCAATTTCCAGTAACTGGGAATTTCTGCCAATCCTATTTGAAAGATATAATCGTCAAACTCTTGAGGGTCTACCCTATTCACCATTCCTTGTGTTATTCCGTGAAAAAACAATTTTGGATGAAAGACATATTCTCCTAAACGAAAGGTAAACGAGACCTCTAGCCCTTCAGGAGACAAGACATGGGTATATGCTTCGTAACGAAAAAGAGGGAACTTTGTCTGTAGTTCTTCCAGGGAATGGCTCATATATACAGTGTACCAGACCTTGCCAAGTTCTGCACTTTACACAATCGAGATCCAGATCCCAATGATCGTTAAGATCATCCCTGCCAACCAGGCACGCATAACGATTTTAGACTCCGTCCACCCGATATGTTGAAGATAGAGATGCAAAGGAGCCACAGGAAAGGCTTTTTTGTGAAGAAATTTTTTGGAAATTAGTTGAATGAGGCTCGTCAACACTTCCACGATAAAAAGCCCACCCACGATCACAAGTCCTGGAATCTTCCCTAGCAGAAGTCCGACAACCGCTAAGGTCGCTCCAAATGCTAATGCGCCGACATCACCCATAAAAATGCGTGCCGGATGCACGTTGAAATACAAGAAAGCGATCAGACTTCCAATCCACAATGAAACAAAGATGGAGACAGGAGTGTCAAGGACAGATGCAGATAAAATCCAAAAACCAAACAGACAGATTGTCAAAATACCTGCTGCCAGGCCATCTAAACCATCTGTAATATTGATGGCGTTGGTGAACGAGACGATCGTAAACGCAGCAAATGGAACATACAGCCATCCCATCTGAATGAGACCAAGAAATGGAATATGAAGGAATGAAATTCCCAGCGAATGATACAACATGTATGCGCTAATGAGTGCCAATATCCACTGGACGAAAAATTTTTGCGACATTCGCATGCCAAAAAATTTTGATTTTTGAAAACCAAAAAATTTTTTCAAATCATCATATAGCCCCAATAATCCAAATGAAATAAATGTAAAAAAGATCACTCCAATTTCAGGTTGGATCGGATAGACAAGAACCAATGAACGCCCTGAAAGGCGCATAAGTGTCATCATGAGGGTGAAAAGGATCGCAACCACAGCAATAATAAGCATGCCTCCCCCAACTGGAGTTCCTGCTTTGTGTTGATGAAATTTATCGAAAATTGGACTTCGTTTGCCAAGTGCATCAATTGTAATTTGTTTTTGTCGCTGAAATTTTACTCTATAGAGCGCGTCAATAAATGGCACGATTGCTACGCTGGTGACCAGAAAAGAAACGATAAGTAGTCCAAGGTAAAAAGCAAGCATATTATAAGTTGCTAGTAACTAGGTTTTAGTTACTAGATTCATACATATAACTCTACTATATATTTCTAATCTCTAACTGACTAGTCACTAACCTCTATTTTTGCACCCATCTTTACAAGTTTCTCATGGAGTTTTTCATACCCTCGATCAATTTGGTGTTCAGGATCGTGGAGAATGGTCTCTCCAGCAGCAATCAATCCGGCAATCATTAATGTGGCTCCATGGCGTAAATCTTTGACAGTAAACTCACCACCATGGAGGTGACTTGGACCCAAGATACGAGCAGCATGCACTGCTCCAAGTTTTTCGTCAGCCAGATTGAAGTTATACACTTCGTCGGGATTATTTACTGAGGGATTAAAAAATTCAATTGAGGCACCCATTTCTTTGAGCGCATCTGCATACGCAAAACGACTTTCATACACTGTCTCATGAAGAATACTGACACCAGTGGCTTGCGTCATCATCGTCACCCAAAGAGGCTGCCAATCTGTTTTAAATCCAGGAGCGGGCTCAGTCGTCACATCTGTAGCTCTTAATTCCCCTTTGTAAAAGAAACGAATTCCAAAATTACCAACTTCATATCCCGCACCAATATCATCTAATTTTTTCAGGAAACTTTCCAAACTATTCGATAATGCTCCTTCCACAATCACATCACCTTGTGTAGCAAGAGCAGCACACGCATACGAAACCGCTTGATTTTGGTCTGGCATGATCGTATGAATGGCACCACTTAAATGATCAACTCCTTCGATTTCAATAACACGATCTGGAAGACGTGTAATTTTTGCACCCATTTGGTTCAAAAATCGAATAAGATCATCAATTTCCGTTTCCAATGCCACATTTTCCAAGCGTGTTTTCCCTTTTGCTTTGACAGCAGCCATGATGAGAGTTTCTGTTCCCGTATGAGTATTTTTTTCAAATCGATATGTAGTTCCTTGCAGTTCCTGTGCATCCACCACAATCGCATTTCCTTCTGTACGAATATTCATACCTAATGCCTTGAGTCCATCAAAATGACGCTCAAGCGGGCGATTTCCAATTTTGTCACCACCTGGAAAAGGAACAATTGCTTTTCCAAACCGAGCAACGAGCGCAGGAATAAACATCGTTGATGCTCGCGAAACTTCTGCCGTACTTGCAGAAATAACGTGAGAATGAAAACTACGGGGATCGATGACATAAGCTCGATCTCCAATCTCTGTTGCTTTCCCACCGAGTGAAGTAATCAATCGGGCAACCATCTCAACATCGCTAATATGACTAAAATTGAGGAGGCGCGAAGGAGAATCTGCCAAAAGACTCGCGATCATAAGTTTGAAGCTTGCGTTTTTAGCACCACCAAGACGCACAGATCCAAACAAAGGAGTCCCTCCAGCAATGTGATATGTACTCATACTTTCCTTCTATTTTAAGAAAAACACTTCATGCTCCAATTGTACGCCAAACGTTTCAAGGACTTTCGATTCAACACGAGCGCATAGAGCCTCGATATCATGAGCTGTCGCTTTTCCCACATTGATCATGTAGGTCGCATGTTTTTCACTCACCTGGACATCACCTACGCGCTCACCTTTGAGTCCAGCGCGGTCAATCAAAAAACCTGCCGCAATTTGAATGCTACCGTCTGTCCTCGAATGATATGCATGTTCTGGAATTGATATTTTCCTCTTTATCGAAATCAACTGATCCAGTGTAATAATTGGATTGCGATACATGCAGCCAGAACTTGGAATACCAATGGGTTGGGTTTGTGTTCTTTTCAAAGCCGCTGCTTTAACTCTTTCCCGAATATTCTCAATATTGTCTTTTTTTAGTTGGAATGTGACACGCAGCACCACATCTTTACGTTCATGAAAAATGGAATAGTCGTAATCAAATTTCAAATGTTCTACAGCCAATGTTTCCCTCTTTCCATCGATAGAACACACCTCTACCGCTGAAACAGCATTGCCAATCAAATCTTGCGCGGTGAAATGGGAATTGTTTACGACAGCTCCTCCGATCGTCCCCGGGACGCCCACAAAATATTCAAGGCCTGAAAGACCTTGCTCCATCGTTCGATTTGCAAGTAAAGCAGTAATAACACCACTATCAGTTGTTACCTCATATGTACGATCTCCCTTTGGGGAGACGGTTATTTCACTCGTGAGGTTATGAATCACTAAGCAATCTAATCCTTCATCTGCAATAATGACATTGCTTGCTCCTCCCAGGATGCGGAATGGAATATGTTGAAGAAAGCAAAACGAAGTGACACTAAAAAGTTCTTCAACAGTTCGTATCTCTACAAAAAGACTTGAAGGTCCTCCTACTTTCATAAATGTGTAAGGAGCTAGCACTTCCTGCTGTTTCCAAGATAAATCAGGGAAACGGTCGCATAATGCTTGTATTTGAGTGTCGAGCATACCACCATTATACCCTACTTGAGTTCAATCAAACTCCAAATCTTGTATACATCCCCTGCTCCCATTGTCACAATGACTGACTGAGGTCCGGCAAGTTTAACTACGTCAGCAGCACATTCAACTGTTTTCACGTTTTTCACCTTTTTGTCGGACTCATTTTTTTTGACTGCTTCAGCCAACCTATCACTTGAGACAGAAGAATCTTCTGCCTCTCTGGCGGATGCAAAGATGTCCAAGAAGTAAATTTCGTCAGCATCGTGAAAAGATTGTGAAAATTGATCAAAAAGCGCTTTTGTCCGAGAATACGTATGGGGTTGGAAAATCACAATACGCTTTCGATGAGGATACCATTCTTTCAATGCATGAAGTGTCGTCTCTATCTCTTCAGGTGTATGGGCATAATCATCAAAGCAAGGGATACCTTGGAAATTTCCTTTTGGTTCAAACCGCCGCATCGTTCCATGAAACTGCGCAAGCGCTCTGATCGCAGTCAAACGCGGGATACCTATCGCCACCGCCGCAGCAATTGCGAATGCTGCATTCATCATATTAAAAACCCCCGGAAGCAAAAGAATAACCTCCTCTGTCTTTTTTTGTTTCCCTTGCAGATGAAAGGTCACTTGAGCCTGCGTTTTCCCTTCTGCCACACTCGTTGACCGAACCCAAATATCATTTCCTTCATGCTGACCCACTAGCACTACGCGAGCTTTGGTGGTCAATTTGGGAATAAGTGAAGTGAGTCGCTCATCATCTCCATTTAGGATGAGAATACCCTCTTGGGGAAGCGTGTTAAAAAAAGAAAGGAAAGTTTGTTTTGTTTGGTCAAAATTTTCATAAATGTCTGGATGATCATAGGAAAGATTAGTACAGATAATAATTTGTGGATGTTGAAAGATAAACCGAGGTCTGTGATCTACAAGAGGATCTACAGCATATTCGTCAGCTTCAGCAATAAACCACTGTGATCGTTCATCAATAGAGAACTCTCCCGTTTTGTGAAGATCGGGGATATTCCCAACTCCAACGGTGAAGCTCGGATGTATTCCAGCAACATGAGCAATCCACGCAATCATGGCACTCGTCGTCGATTTCCCACCTGTTCCGCAAACACTGACTCCTTTTTTCTTATCCATGAGTTGTCCAATTGCTTCTGCCTGGCTAATAATTGGAATTGAGCGCTGTATCGCAACTTGAACTTCGCTATTTTGTCTTCCTTTATGCGCACCCGTATATATAACCAAATCAACATCCTTCTCAACGTGTGATGGATCAAATCCAACAAACAGAGGAATATGTAATTTTTCAAGCAGATGCTGGGTAACAAATTCTTCCTCTACATCACTTCCACTAATCCGAATACCTAGATCAATAAGGCACTGTGCTAATGAGGCAACAGCTACCCCTTTTATTCCAACCAAATGAATATGTCTTTTGGAAAAAAGTGATTTAGGACTCCTATTTCGAGCAAGGAGGTGAAGGTCATCAAGGTTCATAGGTAGCGTATAGTTAATAGTTTTTAGTTTGTAGAAGGAAGCAAGTTCTTATTGTACGCTAATTGCAGACTCCCCTCCACGAGTTACACAAGCCATGCGACAGTGACAAATCGCCCATCGGAAGCGGCGTTATTTGCTTCCATCGCTCGACGATGAGAATAAAAAATATTCTCTTGAGAATACGTATCGCGCCCATCACTAATAATGTGTTCTTCACTCATTCCAAGTCGTATACATTGAGCGGTAATAAATCCAGGCAAATCAATGTGAAATCCGTTCTGTTCTTGAGTAATATACGGCTTCCAATACGGTAAGGAAGTCTGAAGAGGCTCATCTCTACTTATATATGAATTTTTCTGAATGCACGGACCAATCCAAACCCATATATCTTCAACATTACTTCGAAGCACAGCTTGCAAAGAAAGGACACCCTCTGCAACAATCCCTTGCGTTAGCCCTCTCCATCCAGCATGTAAAGATGCCAGACAACGTCGTCGTCGATCGAGAATAACAATCGGGACACAATCTCCAAAACGATGTGCAAGGACGACTCCAGGATCTGAAGTAATGAGCCCATCCACCATCATATTTTCAGATTCAGTTAGCCTACTCACTTGCCTACAGATTGTGGCATGTTGATGCTTTGGGAGTACAATTTGCGCAAAGGGATAGCTCACAACAGTATTTAAAAGCGCATGAACATGCTCAAGCGTATCAACAGAACCATCATTCAGCGTAGAAATACCAATCACACATTCTGGAAAAGTAGAAAGGAACTCCATAGCTAGTGTTGGATAAATCGCATAATTGCCTTTGCTAATTTTTGGCTATCATGACGGATCATGCTCCGTTTCACCAGATCTCCCTTCTGTGGATCTACAATTTCGTGGCTACTGAGCGGTAAACGCACAATCTGAATATGTGAATGTATACAAGAGTCAGTGTCGTCAACGACGGGAATTGAGTTCTCACTTTTATATTTCTCCATTGCGTCAACTGAATAATCCGTATCAGTATTCACCAAAACCGCATCAAGCCGTTCAATCGACATATATGCCGATAAATCAGTAATGTAATCACAGAGTGTGTAATTGTATGCCTCACCATATTTAGTCATAAGGTTAGAAACAAAGACAACCTTCGCTTTACTTCCGTTGATCGCATCAGCTACTCCTTCAACCACAAGATTCGCAACAGTATTTGTATAAAAATCACCAGGGCCCAGCACTATAAGATCTGCCTCAAAAATTGCTGCACGGGCTTCTTTTGAAATACGTGCTTTTGGAATAGTCGTCATATTTGTAATGCGTAGCGTCCCATCATGATGTGGTTCATCGATCATATGTTCCCCAATAACCTGATGTCCATTTTCATAGGTGGCAACGAGGCGCACGTCGTCATAGGAAATAGGAAGGATTGTTCCACGTACAGACAGCAATTGGCACGTCTTTTCAATTGCTTCTTTTTGGGTACCAACAATATCAGTTACAGCAGCAAGAAATAAATTTCCAAACGTCATACCTGATATACCAGTACCCTTATGAAAACGATATAAAAAAAGCTCACGCAGAAGTGAGTGCTGGGCAGATAACGCTACCATCGCTAAACGTACACCTGACGTAGGAAGCAAGCCAAACTCGTCGCGAAGGATTCGATTTGAACCACCATCATCAACCATTGTCATCAATGCTGTTACATTTGCATCCATATCCCGCAAACCCGAAAGCAGTGTATAGGTTCCCGTTCCACCACCAATGACAACAATACTCGATTTTTTCCGTGGCATATCATTTTCCTTATGCACTCAGCACTGTACGCACAGCATCTTGATCACTCCAAGGATATTCTGCACCTCCAATATTCATGCTTTTCTCATGTCCTTTTCCACAAATGATCACCGTATCACCTTTTTTGGCCAAATGGGTTAGAGCAAACGCAATGGCTTCTTCACGGTCGGGCATACTGACAACTTTATCGTGACCTGTTTTTATGCCTGATTTCATTTGATTGATAATCGACCAAATATTTTCGTTGCGCGGGTCCTCTGCCGTAAAAACCGCAAAATCAGCCAAACGTGTCGCAATATCACCCATCATCGGACGCTTGCTATGATCTCGTAACCCCGCACAACCAAAAATAACGATAAGTGATGCTTTTGGCATCGTTTGTTTGCGTGCCGCTTTTAATGCTTGTTCTAAACCATTTGGTGTATGTGCAAAGTCAACGATGATACGTAGTCCTTTGTTATTTTTAATCTCCTCCATGCGACCCTTGACTCCGGGAAAAGTAGCAACGGCGTGCGCAATAGTTTTTTCATCAACTCCAACCAACTCAGCCATCTTACTCGCAAGCGCAGTATTCTCTATGTTGTATGCCTGCCCTTCAAATCGTTTCTGCGCAACCTCCCGAAGAGATCTATTCATCTTTTGGGTCGTCACCACATCAAAAGGAACATGAGAGTTTTTTACGAGGTTAAGCAGTTTCCCAAATGATTCCTTTGCATCTTTATTTAAGATTGCGTGCTTACTTTTTTGTAATAAACGCGCTTTTGTTTGAAGATATGCTTCATATGTTTTGTGATAATCCAAGTGTTCATGTGTGACGTTGGTAATTCCGGCAATAATTGGAATAATTCCGACATTGCGGTATTGATCAATTCCATGCGACGTAATCTCAAGCACAACATATTCAATGTCTTTGCGAACAACTTGAGCAAGCAATTTTTGGAGTGCAAATGGTGAAGGGTTGGTCACATGGAAACCTGTATCAATCTCTTCGTCACCAATATATGCAGCCACGGTACTGATCAGTGCTACTTTCTTTCCTGCCGTCTTGAGTATGTGATAGAGAAGAGTGGTTGTCGTCGTTTTTCCATCTGTTCCTGTAATCGCAAGTACTTTTAGACGATTTGCCGGAAAACCATAGATTAGGTTTGCACTCAATGCTTCCAGATAGTGAACGGTGTTTTTGAGTGTACGCAGCATGCCCCTATGGTAGCACAAACACTCTTTCTCGTCTTCAGCTGAGAAAAATCAACACCTATCCCATAACTTGAGTATATGCAAGAAATTTGTTAGAATTATGTAATGAAAGACATAGAAGCCAACCACACAATAAGCCGCCGACGATTTTTAATCACTAGCAGTGAATTACTGGCTGCTGTTATTGGGCTTTCTTATCTGGACCAAGTGCCGCACCATGAAGGAATTCAAAATGGAAAAGATCGGTTCTATTTTCATTTTGCTCCTCATACCTCACCCTACCCTATTGCAGAACTCAACGATGCAACGCTCTTCTGGCCAGAAGTTAACCAGTCAGGTGGAGCAATTTCCCAAACAAATGGACTTGATATCATAAACACCGTCTATACGGTATACGAAGAAGCCGGAAATGACATCAATTTTTTCCCACCAAAACTCGTTGCAGCTCTACAAGAAAAGAAAATATCTATTCTTCTTCCAGGCTTAGATTTGGGTATCTTCCTCACCAAGGAGAATCAAAATGCCCTCCTTACCGTATATATAGCACTTTGCTTCTCGACATTTGTTTTGGCAAACTTTGAAGTGAAAGAAAAATATGGCCTCTTAAAAGACATCTACACTTGGATAAGCCGACTCCCTATTATATGGGTTGCTACGGGGTTTACTCCCATATGGGTTTCTCAATTTATCCGATATATGCAAGAGCGTTATCACATTAATCTTTCACAAGATGCTTTGATTTCGAAGCTAGATGGGCTTATGTCCTCCGTGCATCCCGAACAAATTGAGTTGTTCTTTTACAATACCCTCGTCGCATATAAAGCACTTTCAACACTTTCTCAAATGAAAGGACCTCAGATAGTCGCGGGAAATTTTGAGATGATGCACAGCGGAATACAAGAAACTGTATCCAGAGATAAAACTACACTTCTCAATACCTTGTTGATATACCCAGATGCTGTTTGGAAGGCACTTCTGCGCGCAAATGGAGGTCAAATCGAAAATATTACTTCTACAGTAGTCTTGGATCCCATAACCAACAAGCGTCGCGTCTTTGATGCCCACCCTTTGCATGCCTCATTAACACAGCGCCTTGTAGAGGAAACAAGCCTCACAGCTCCTCGTTCCTAATCTATTGTGTCGGTGGAATTCCCATTTTTAAGAACAGCTCTTTGGCAATATCAAACCAAATAGGAGCCGCAGTCTCAGAGCCCCATTCTGATGTCTGAGGGTCAGTCAGGCGAACAAGCATCACGAATTTTGGATTGTCCGCAGGCGCAAATCCGATGAAACTTGCGATCGTCCGATTGGGATCATAGTGTCCACCAACAGGAATCTGGGCTGTCCCAGTCTTTCCCGCGATACTATACCCTTTGGGAAGTGCCCACTTCGCATCCCCGTGGGTGGCTGAGTACACCATCATCTGAGCCACTTCTGACGCAGTCTGCTGGTTAACTACATGACGAATTTGTTGTGGTTGTGTGACAAACGTTTGATCCCCAGCGACAACTTTGCTCACCACATAGGGCTTCATGAGAATACCACCATTCGCAATCGCGCTTACTGCGTTGAGAATTTGAATTTCTGTCACAGCAATCCCTTGTCCAAAAGACGCAGTGGCAATATCGATATCACCCCAAGCGTTATCAGCGCGCAACGGCGGTGTCGTTTCATCTTGCAAATCAATGCCTGTTTTCTCACCGATACCAAACTCATGGATATAGTGAATAAACCGGTCTTTGCCAACCTTGTCTGCCACAAACATCATCGCCGTATTATCAGATTTCGCGAGTGCATCATTCATCGAAATATTTTTAAAATACTGATCGTTCCACGTTCGAATCGTATACTTCCCCACTGTTTTGGGAGCTCCACAGTCATCGCAGGGAGTATCTGGTGTAATCACACCACTATCGATACCCGCAGCAACAGTGAGAACTTTAAACGTACTCCCAGGTTCATATCCATCTGCAACGATCGGATCTTTATACAGTGATGGATCGGCTGTCCAAAAATGAGAAGGGTCATACGATGGAAATGACGCAAGCCCAATGATCTTTCCTGTTTGCGGCTCCATTACCACGACGTCGCCGCTCATTGCTCCATATTTTTGGACCCCCTCAGCAATTTTTTGTTCAAGCACATGTTGAACATCACGATGAATGGTCAGATATAAATCTCGAGCAACTAATCCCTGAAATTCTTGAAAATCCCCAATTGCGATGGGTTTACCAAGAGCATCCGTTTCTTGACTAATTTCACCGTCCTTTCCTTTTAATTCCATGTTGTATTTTCCTTCAACACCAAAGTATCCTGTTGGTTCACCATTTGCATCATTTCCAACAAAACCCAAGAGGTGCGCTGCCATTGACCCTTCCGGATAGAAACGTATTTCCTCGGGATCAAATCCAATCCCTCCAATATTCATTTGCTGAATCTGTTGTTTACTTTGCTCTGAAATCGTGTGCCCTAAAGCTACCCAGTTGCGACTGGTATCGGATAGCCGCGACACTAATGATGATTGCACTTGGATTGAACTACTTTGTGTCGATGTTTGAGAGGAAAGCACAAAAGGAAAAAGAAGGGCTGCAATTTGGGAAGCTGGTTGAGATAAATGATTAGGCTCTGCAAAAAGTGTATACACGGTTTGATTGAGTACCAGCGGATATCCATCCTCTGTAAAAATTTTCCCTCGAGTATAGGGAACCGCCGAGGTGTGCTGATATTGAGCAAGCGCAGCAGCACGCAGATCATCCGAACGAAAAAATTGCCAATAAAAAAGGCGAGTAATCACCGCTCCAAAACAAAAAAGAAAAATGATAGATAAAAGGCGGAGACGAGAAACCATAATGGAGATTAGATATCTGAAATAAGAGATAAGAATCACTACTCTTTTCTATCTTATATCACATATCTTATCTCTAAACTCCTATGTTATTGGGCACTTGCGAGTTTGGGTATGTCTGATATTACCAATGCTTGAGTACGTGGAACAAATCCTTGCGCCTGCGCTTGCATTTGAATTGCGGTCAGTGATTGTTTGGTGGCGATTTCTGTGAGCATCTCCTCATTTTTTTGTGCAAGAGCATTCGCTTTTTGCTCCAATACTTTTGTTTGGGCTCCAACATCACTAATATGAGCAGCCATGACAACATTTGAAAGGGCTGAACCTATCAGCATTACAAAAGAAAAAATTGCTGCGATAATTAAAATGTTCCGTCGATTCATACTATTCCTTTTCTGCTATACGCAGTTTCGCGCTACGTGACCTGCTATTTTGTTCAATTTCCTCTTCACTAACTGTGATTGGTTTCTTCGTAACGAGCATCGCTTTTCCCTCACTTGCCTTCTCTTTCATAAAGTGTTTTACCAACCGATCTTCACCTTCATGAAAGCTGATCGTTACCAATCTCCCAGTGGGTTGAAGAAGTGCAAATGCCTGTGGCAACATGCGCTGGATAACGCCTAGCTCATCATTCACGAGCATCCGTAAGGCCATAAATGTTTTTGTTGCCGGATGTAGATGTCCTTCTCGCCTAACAACAGAGGCAATCAGATCAGCCAACTCTTTTGTCGTCTTAATAGGGGCTTGTTTGCGCTGTTTGACGATAGCCTCTGCAATCACACGCGCATGTCTCTCACCACCAAATTCAATGAGTAACTGTTGAAGTTCCTTATTCCCCAATCCATTCACCAAATCCTTGGCCGCTACGATCTGCTCCTGACTCATCCGCATATCTAAATGGGCTTCAGCGGAGAATGAAAACCCTCTCTCCCCCTCATCGAGCTGATTGCTACTCACACCAAAATCTGCCAAGACTCCATAAATATCTGTGGCTACTTCAAATCCAAGCTTTCGAACTTCTTCTTCCAAAAATTCAAAATTGCGTTTGATGAGAACAAGTGAGCGCTTCTCAAGCTCAAACACAAAATGGCGTTGGCCATACATGATCGCATCACTATCTTGATCAAAAGCAATGACTTTACCACCACGGGAAAGAATTTCGCGCGTATGTCCCCCTCGTCCAAACGTCGCATCGATATACCATTTGCCCGGAATAACATTCAATCCATCAACAGCTTCCATCAGGAGAACTGGAACATGTCCAACGTCATCCGTTTTCATTCTTTTTCCTTGATGGTGGGTCAAAACTTGTGCTTCCATTGTTTTTACTCGCTATGCTCTACTGGCTATTCACTAATGAGATCGATTCGCTGATTGCCTCAGCATTTGACTCCGTTACTTCGATATATGCGTGGTAGGCTACCCTTTCCCAAATTTCAATACGATCCATACTTCCAGTAATCACGAGTTCTTTTTGTAAATGAGCTCCATCTTTCAGATGCTCTGGAATTAAGATGCGTCCTTGCCTATCCACTTCTACTTCAACTGCTTCATTCGTCATCAAACGAACAAAATCACGATGAGCTTTTTTTGTAAATTCCAAAGATGCAAATTGCGTCAACTTCTTTTCCCATTCGCTCTTATCAAACAAAAACAAGCATCCATCCAATCCCTTTGTCAAAATTCCAGATGTAAATTGAGTACGAAATGATACTGGTAAAGAGACTCGATTCTTTGTTTCCAACGTGTGATAGTAAGTTCCAATGTACATATAGGTCTTTTTACCACTTCCTCCCACTTACTGTATAAAATATAGAATTTTCTCGAGTTTCTGTCAACACATAAAAGAGGCGAAACTGAGCTGAGTGGATAAAAAAAGAAAGCGAAGAAAAATAACTTATACTAATTTTTATGAAGTTATACACAAAAAAAGGACACTGCGTACACAATGTCCTTTCTGCGATTATGTTCTTAATTTACTTTTTCACAGCCATGTAGGCTTGCATGAGGTCACCCACAGCACTTGCCTGCCCGTTAGAAACGGTTGTTTTGAGCGCATTCCACTGTTTCCCATCATACCCATAGATTGTGGCCTGTACGTCACCTACATGCATATTGGCTTTCACTGTACCTGTTACGGCAGCGTTAAACCCTACAGTATAGGGACCCGCCACAATTTCACCTGGAGCAGTGCCTGGATATCCAGGAGTTTGATACACCACCGCGTTGGTAGCTTTCGTTTTGGCCCCACTCAAATCCACACCAAACTTCCCATCGCGAGACGGAAAGATGGTATTTCCCCTCACATCGCTCCACGACCATTCTTGTTGAAGTGTGACATTATTGTCGAATTGAATCGTGAGTGTTCCACCGGTCACACCAGTATTGAACGTACATTTCCCACCGGTGCTGCAGGTCCCAAACAATTTTGTCGACTTATATGGCAAAGTCACATTCGTCGCACTATCAAAAAATCCTTGGACCAGTGATCCCGCATCATACTCTACTTCGTAATCAAATGTTTTACTATTTTGTTTGAGATCAGTTACATTGATGACGAGTGATTTCCCAGGGCCATATGGATCTTCTGTTCCAGATGGGGCCAACCAGACGTACGGACGTTGATTAACTGGTTCAAGATTGACGTTGGCATTGGAGATATGAGCTTTGGGTGTAGAAGTCGGAGCTGGAGCCGCTTGCTTATTGCATCCAGCAAACAAAAGAGCACCTGAAAGAACCAATGAACAGAACACAATCTTACGCATATCTTCCTTTCTTCTTAAAGCTGCATGTATGCATGTAATTTCTCAATACTCACTCTCTCCTGTGAAGCGGTATCGCGATGACGGACGGTAACTGTCTCATCTTCAAGAGTTTGGTAGTCCACCGTAATTGCATAGGGAGTCCCAATTTCATCTTGATACAAATATCGCTTTCCAATATTTCCACGCGCATCCCAGGCTGTACGAGCGAGTGGTTTTAGCATAGCATGAACTTCTCGCGCTTTGTCAACCAACTCTGGTTTATTCGAAACAAGCGGGAAGACAGCTACTTGAACCGGTGCAAGTTTAGGATGAAGTTTGAGTACTGTGCGTTTCTTTTCTGTGTCAACGGTGTACGCATCACACAAAATCATGAGCAAAATACGATTCAATCCCACCGCAGGCTCAATCACATGCGGAATGATTCGTTTTCCAGTTTCTACATCAAAGACTGACAAATCGACGCCGCTGTGTAACATGTGTTGTTTGAGATCGTAATCGGTGCGATATGCGAGTCCCCACAACTCTTTAAATCCAAACGGAAAGTTGTACTCCAAATCCTGCGTCTCCTTACTATAAAAAGATCGTTCTTCATCACTGTGGACACGCCAACGTAAGTTTTCATCCTTAATCCCCAGTTCCTTTGTCACAAATGTCCACATTTGAGAGCACCAGTGTTCAAACAGCACTTTCCAGTCCGTTTTATCAGGATCAAAGAAGTACTCAATCTCTCCTTGATCAAATTCAATGGTACGAAAGATAGAGTTCCCAAGGGTGATTTCATTACGGAAACTTTTCCCGGTTTGTGCAATTCCAAACGGTAACTTAACTCTACTTGTATCCATCACGTTTTTAAAGTTGATAAACATCCCCTGTGCCGTTTCTCCACGAAGGTACGCAAGTGATTGTTCTCCTTCAATAATTCCCAAGTGAACTGGAAAGAGGAGATTGAACTTACGTGACGGCGTCCAATCAAACTTGTGGCAACTGGGGCAAGAAATACTCCAAGCACGAATAAGAGCGTCGAATTGAGGAAGACTTAACCCTTCCACTTTTTTTGTAGTAATAACTTTTTGAAATATCTCTTCGGAGATAATGGAAGAGTCGTAGCTAGCCTTGGCTAGTTCTTTCACTTCATGTTGATCCAGATATTCTTCGATTAAGTGATCCACGCGCTTACGTAATTGGCAATTTTTACAGTCAATCATTGCATCTGAAAATCCACTGGTATGTCCCGAAGCGTCCCACACGCGGTGGCTAGAAATCATACTTGCTTCGATTCCAACCAAATCTTCTCGACGTGTCACAAAGAAATCCCACCAGAGATTGCGAATGGAACGCAGCAGCTCGACCCCCATAGGTCCGTAATCATACGTATTTGCCACTCCACCATAAATCTCGCTTCCCGGATATACAAACCCACGACGTTTCATGAGAGATACGACATCATCAATGTTTGAAATCATATTATTCCTTTCAGTCCTGTTTGACTTATCCACCTTCGCAAGCTCGCTTCGGTGGATTGTTCGTGTACTGTTACTTTATGAGGAGAACAAAAAACCGCCTCCTCAACCCATTATAAATGGATTGAAGGGACGGTTCTTCACGAATCGCGGTTCCACCCTTCTTTCCCGCCTTGGCGGGACTCTTTTATTCTTTTGTCTAACCCAATCGCTTGCCAAAGACGATCGTTACCTTATGTAACTATACTACCATGTTTGTCAAAGAATACGCAACGGTATAGAATACCTTCATCGTGATTTACTCTGCATTCCGCAGAAAAAAATCAGAGAGAAAGTTAGAAAGCGTGTACAAGGTACCCGGGCCTACGGGAGGGCCACATGTAAGTAAGGATCCTCCTCGTCGTCATAAACGGTATGAGGGGGAAGACAGACCAGATAATCCTGAATGGGTAGATGGATGTGTTGTCCTTATATGCCTCATCCTTGCTCTAGGAATGGTGATCTGGAGTCTTAGCCAAATTCCTCACTGAAAACAACCCTTTAACATACGTCCTCCCTCACACGGAGGACAATTTTTTAATTCCCCACTGTCAAATACTCAAAACTTTTCATTTTTTTAGCGGTTAATTCTTCGATAAGCTCCATAATACTTTGGTTTGGCGTAGTTCCTTCAAACCCAAGAAGTGAAATAATGGTGCGAAGTGTCTCACGAATCGTATCAACGGACGTCGTTTGACCTGCATCAATATGTGTTAACAATGAATGAACCAATGTATACACGTTTTCTTGGACGTCTTCCTCAAATAATAGAGCATCAATAGTCTCAAGAATTTGAAACATTTTTTTTACGGAAGGAAGCGTTTGTTTGCTGTGATGAAAATCATTGAGAAGTTGCGCTTGTGTGAGAATTGGTAGCGATTTTGTCTCAACGCAATAAATTCGCGCTTCACACCCTGGTTCAAGGACTGCCAACTTGCTAGAGGATAATTTGCGAACTCCTTTTGCAACACATGCTATTTTGCCTCGCTCTTTGGTAAAGAGCGTGACGATACGATCAGTTTCACCCACATTCACACGTTTGAGGACAATTCCTGTGATTGAAAAAGTTTTCATATACTCATAGGAACACAACATTGTTGTGTTCCTACTATTTAGTCAAACACTACTTTTCCGCCATAGCTACTAAAAACTAACTTGCACTGTTTGATCCTGACTAAGCGTCACATCTTGTTCATCACCATTATTGACGATGAATTTGTGCACAATATCTTCTGTTCCACCCTGTTTTTGGACGAGAACCCGGTACGTTTTGGTATCCGTATAGGGAACGGTATACGTCACAATCACTTTCGCTTGAGACATTGGATCAAGCTGGAACTCACCACTGATCACATGATGCCCAAGATCTTCGGATTCGGTTGCGGTCCCTTGATCAAAGCCTTTCTCATCCGTCATTTTTGCCCCTTCTGGCAAGTACAATCGCACCCAATCATTGAGGCGACTGTTTAAGCACAGATCTCCTGCTTGTAAGTTACAGTTACTTGCGGCAAACGGATTCTTGTATGTAATCGTTGCTGTCTCTGTAATCATGCCATTTTGAGGAGCGCCCACATCATGTTGTACAGTGGTAGTGACAAAGAAATTTGACTTTGCACCGGCGAGGTTTGCATCGACAAGGGCAAAATAATCGCTACCATTCGGAGTCGGTTGGATACGACCAGCTGCGTTAATGGCCTCCGCAGCTGCTTGCTCAGTTTGATTAAACAAGTACACTTGAATATGCTTTCCTTGGACATTACTCCAACCAGTGCTAAATAAATCTGGCCATTGTTGTTTGGGAGCACTGTATGCCTTTGTCAAAATTGCTTTCATCATTGGGCCCAATATTCCTTTACGGTTTTCCCGAATATATGGAGTCGGACGGTCAACAATTTCTGACAATTCGTAGAAAATATTTGGGCAATCGCAGCGTTTATCGGTATCAGCGGTAAAGGTCCCAAAATTATCAACTTGCACAGGACCCAACACTTTTACTAAACTTTCTAAGAAATGTGTATCAACAGCGACGATTCCATCAAAGTTGGTCGGTTGACCAGGAACCTTTTCGTAATTTTGGTAAAACGTATCCATTGAAACTTTAAAGTCAGGAGACACGTTCATATCACGTAAGTTCCATTTTGTTTCGGTCGTCAAATACTTTGCAAGGATTGCAGGAATTGGTGGCTTATTTTTGAACTTATTATCCAGGTCATACATATCACCACTGGCTTCTGGTTCTACTTTTCCCTGATCAACATTGAGAATTGCATAGCCAGTCATAAAACCACCAGTCGGACGCAGCTCTCCGGAATTTTGGAAGAGAACTAGATATTTACGGCGCGTCGTACCACCAGCTAAGTCAGGAAGCACTCCAATGATTGGCTTCGCTTGTGTAATCGCTGTTGCAGCACCATTGGTATAGTCCTTTGCTTTCAAGATATCACTACGCAGAGAAATTCCTCGGAATTCTTCGGGATATCGCTTTTCATCGATATAGGAAAGTTCTTTATTCACCGTATCCAGATCAGCGATAACAGTATCAATAGACGGACCGACTTTGCCTAATGTCTCAATAATCTTGGTAATACGATCTTCAGCAGTTCCTCCGGTAAATGAACCTTGTCCCTTGAAGCCCAAGACATCCGCATACGGCTCAATTGCTTTGATCAGTGTTTGAGCTGCATCAATCCCAGCACTTCCAGCATTGATTCCATGGACGCCGTCTTGATAATACTTATTTGCAAATGGGATCGCATTCAACCAAGCAAGGGAGTGATAATCAGTGGAAACGGCATCAAATTTTGTTTTTACTGCTTGCATTTTTTGATCTGCAAGGACGAGATTTTGTGTCTTGATCGCATCATAGGCTTCTTGTCCTGTAACTTTCAGATCATCTACCTTTCCTTTGAGGGCAAGTACTTTCTGCGCCATCACGAATCCTGCAATACCCACAATCGCCGCAACAATAAGCAAAGCAACAATAATGCCACCCGCAATTTTTAATCCTTTACGAGATTTTTTTGAGGGTTGTTGCGGTATCATAGATGGATTTTTTTCTGCTTTTTCTTGAAAAACGCGCGCAAACGCATCTGTATTTGATTGGGGTTGGGGTGTTCCAATTTCTGCCATCCGTCTATCATAAAGAACGCAGAACTAAATTTCAAACTCAAAACATCACCATTTGGACAACATTGCCTTGGGGGTCTTCAACAAGATGTATACATCATTCCAAATACTTTGCTTTTTTACGTACGCCACATCCAACCGCACTCGCTCCACGAAAGGCACTTCGTTGCGTCCGGAAGTTTGCCAAAGCCCCGTAATCCCAGGCTTTACGGTCATGATTTCTTTGACAAGAGGCTTCGTTTGTGGATATTTTTCTTGTTGTTCTTTCAATTCTTTTTCAACGTAGGGACGAGGTCCTACAATACTCATTTCACCTTTCAACACGTTGAAAAGTTGCGGGAACTCATCGATGGTGAGAGAGCGCAAAATCCGTCCGACTTTTGTAATGCGAGGATCATGCTCAAGCTTCCAATCACCGGCTTTGAACTGTTTGAGAAGTTCGCTATTTTTACTATGGAGCAACTCATCTGCATCTTTAACCATCGACCGAAACTTATACAAATAAATAGGTTTTCCATACTTTCCCACACGCTTGTGTACAAAAATAATTGGTCCTGGTGAATCAATAGAAATTAAGATCGGAACAATAATCCAAATGGGTAAAAAGAGAACAAGCAAGCCCAATGCCACGATGATATCCAATATTCTCTTCTGCTCAGCGTAGGTAATCATACGTGCGGTTCTAAACTTAGAGGTACTGCTCTCCTTTTTCTTTGAGACCTTCAACTACTTTCTTTACATCTTGAGAGCGTTCTTTGGGCATCACTAAGATGATCTCCCCAGTATCTATAACAATTGTATCGTTCATCCCCACCAATGCAATGAGTCGGTCATGCGTATGGATCAAATTATTGTGGGAGTCGTGACAAACCAATTCACCGTTTTTTGACTCACTCATCACCACATTTCCTGCATCGTTTTTATGTTGGAGGTCATAGACTACTTTCCAATCACCTATATCATTCCATCCAAAGTCACCTGGAATAAGGACGAGATTATCAGCCTTTTCACTGATCGCATAATCAATCGCGATTTTTTCTACACCTTCATATGCCTTCAAAAGAGCTGATTGGAAAGCATGTGTTCCAATAGCATCAGAGATAGGACACATATGCTCTAAAATCGCAGGGCTCAACTTACGAAACGCTTCAATGATCGTCTCTGCACTCCATACGTAATTACACGCATTCCAA
This sequence comes from Candidatus Cerribacteria bacterium 'Amazon FNV 2010 28 9', assembly GCA_003176165.1. Classification (GTDB taxonomy): domain Bacteria; phylum Patescibacteriota; class Microgenomatia; order UBA1400; family UBA12028; genus PSRQ01. The sequence continues at coordinate 6,938 of PSRQ01000017.1, read as the reverse complement.
AAATATTTACCCGTTGCGATAAACGCTTTTGCAGTGGCTACATTTGGCTTTTCGGTAAAATTTGCCACGCGGAAAATAGGAAGACGATTCACATGCTCTACTTCTCCATCAATCTCTATATATCCCAATCCCGAATGGGGGAATGTTGGAGTAATCCCCACCGTGACGATATCTTTTTTCCGAGCAGCAACTGTAATGGCAGTCTCAATGACATGTTGAAACTCTTGTTCATTGGTTGCGATATGATCACTTGCGAGGTTGACAACCACAGCATCTGGATCTTTCTTATATGCGAGGAGTGCCCCAAGAAGCATCGCGGGAGCAGTCTCGCGTTTAGCTGGCTCACCAATGATATTTTCACGGGGTAATTCTGGAAGCTCATTGCGTACCTCATCAACATAGTCAGCATTGCTGATGATGAGAATATGATCTGCATCTGCAAAAAACCGCGCTCTGCGATATGTATCCTGCATGAGTGTGTTTTGTGTGTAGAGCTTTAGAAACTGCTTGGGCGTAGCATTGCGACTCTTGGGCCAGAGACGGGTTCCACCCCCACCAGCCAAAATAACGACATATGTATGTGAGAGATCACTCATAGTTCTCCTTACTACGTTTGCCATCATAGACGATTTTTTCCATCTTTGCAAAGAAGAGCTTTTTGTCAAAACGACGCGCGTTTTTTTGAATTATGGTCCGATCCCAACTTATCTGCTGCGCTTTCTGTATCGCACCAACCAGAGACTCACTCGTTTGTTCCGGAAATAAAATTCCTGTTTTTCCCTCAATGATCGTTTCCGCTATGCCACTGTTAGCATACGAAAGAACAGGAATTCCATATGATTGAGCTTCGACACTTACAATTCCAAAATCCTCTTCTTGGGGACAAAGAAGACAAAAAGCACCTTCATATTCCCCAGTTAATTGTAGTTCACTTGCAGCTCCAACAAACGTGATGAGTGAACTCTTATTGGCAATTTTCTTTAACCGCTGTTCATCACTTCCTGTTCCAACCATATGAAGTGGTATATGTAACTGAAGACATGCTTGAATCGCCAGATCCACTTTTTTGTATGGCACCAAACGCGAGACGATAAGAACATAGTTTCTAGTTTCTAGTTTTCTAGCAGCATCGTTTTGAAATTTGAAACTTGATCTGTCAACTGAATTGATTTTCCCTTGATACTCTGATTCCTCGGCGAGTCGCCGTTGAGGTGACTTAATACTTGATACTTTTGGTATCTCAACCGGCGGATACACGACTTCTATGCAACTTCTGCTGTAATATTTCTCAATTCTTTTTTTCACCAACGTTGAAATCGGAATCATGACATCGGGACGCTGCGCTGCTATATAATCTCGACTTCGAAGCCAACTAAAACACAAACGCTTCACCCATCTCCAACTCCTTCCTTCGTATTCTTGTGTGTGACTCCACAGGTAGCGTGTTGGGGTGAGGCAATAACAAATGTGTAATTGCATTGGTGATGTGATGACATACTTCGCTGCTTCACTGGTAACAGAGATAATGACATCAAATTTATGAAGATCAAGTGATTCAAACGCCAACGGCATGAGAAGTGCAAACCATTCATGATGTGCCTTGGCCAATGGGACATGTTGGAGGAAACTCGTCCGTACCTCCCAGTTGCCAACCCAACGTGCTTTTGAGGGATCAAAAACAGAAGTGATGAGCACTGACTGTGGAAAGAGTTCGTGCAGCGCCAACAAGACACGCTCGGCACCACCGAATTTATTCACACGGTCATAGATGATCACAACACTCGGTTGTTTCATACATGCTGAAGAAATTGTTTGTACACACCAAGCGTTTGTTCTCCCATCCGCTGCCAACTGTAACGCTGTGCTTGCTTTTTTCCATTGTTCACCAAAGCACGATAATCACTCTTTTCCAATTGTCGAACAGCATTCACAAGGCTCGCTTCACTGTGCGGATCAAATGCGATAAACGCGTTGCCATAAATTTCTTTGAAAATAGCAATATCAGAAGCAAGGACGGGTAATCCACTAGCCATTGCTTCAATGCCTGTCAACCCAAACCCTTCAGAAAGCGACGATTGAACCAACGCGAATGCTTTTTCATACCAGGTTTTCAATTCATCATCACTCAATCTTCCCAGATGAATAACACGTTCAGACAAACCGTGTTTTTTAACTTCATTCAAAAAATGTTCTACAAACACATCACGTGAGGATGAAATATACAACTTATACTCAGGTAACTGTTTCAAAGAGCGAACCACAAACAGTACATTTTTGTGGGGATACAACGAACCAGTATAAAAAAGAATTTTCTCCTTTCTTCCTTGATACTTGTTCCTTGATACCTGTTCCTTCTCAAACCACTTTTCCTCCACTCCTTCGTACGTAACATGAATTTTGCGTTCATCAACGGACGGCATTAATCGCTTGATTGATTGTTGAACAGTACGAGCCGGAACAAAAATCGCTTGCGAGTGAGTCATTGCCCAATTCGTCACAAATCGGTATCCTCTATACTTGATCCCATAGACCAAGGGTGACAACGTTGTCACATAACTTCCACGTTGTTCATGCCAGAGCAAATCATGAATCGTGACAACAAAGAATTTTCTGTATAACAGGGGAACATTAAAATGTGGAACATGCAAAAGGTCTAATTTTTCTTTCCCAAACACAATAGGCATGATGAGTTGTTCGCGAAGAGTATAGTGGCGAATGGGAACAACGCGAATCGAAATATGATCAGATTCTCTAACCCATGGAAGTTGATGTTCTTCTTCAAAGAAGAGAATCCAATGAATCGAGGTATCAGTGGTTACGACGTGTACAAGCTCTTCAATATATCGACCAATTCCAGCGTGTTTGATCCCACTTAAGCGACAATCAACCCCAACCTTCGGTCGCATATCTGTACTGTCGGATACATTTATCATATTTCCTAACTCTTATTTTTGACCTGTTCAACGATACTGATTCCTAAAAACGTTAAGGAACGTACAAATCCGGGATACTTCTCCCGATAGTGCTTGTCATAAAACAACTTCATTGCATCATAAAAAGCATGGTGTGTCCTCTTTTGAATGTGATGTGCATGGATGTTTTGTGGGATCGTTTTCTTTTTCAACCCGGATGAATGTTTATCATGAATGACAGTCGCGTGCGGGTCATACACCACTTTCCATCCCTTTTTCCAACATCGATAACACCAATCCAAATCTTCGCCATACATGAAGAACCGCTCATCCAACAAACCTATCTCATCTATCGTTTTTTTGCGAATAATCATTGCAGCAGCTGTACACGCACCAACTTCATGAATTTCATTTTTCTTTTTCCACGTTTGATGGTATCCACCAAATACCGCCCTTAACACCTCCGTATTAAGGGGGGGAACAGAAGTAACGAGCTTTTCAAGTCCACTGTAATAGGTAAAAGCATTCCATGGAGTAGGAAATCCACGATGTGATGCAGGATCAATTTCCCCATTTGAAAGGTTGACGCGTGGCGAAACAATACCAACCTCGGTATGTTCATCCATATATGTAAGGAGTTGTTCAATACTCTTCGCTTCTTCAATATATGCGTCACTATTTAAGAGCATGATGTAGGGAGTTGTTGACTCACGCAAAGCCACATTATTCCCACCAGCAAAACCAATGTTGTCTTGCAGCGCGATAACTTTTAATCGTTTTTCTTTCTTTCCCAAAGACTCGAGAGTTGTCACTGTATCATCAACAGAAGCATTGTCTACAACCGTTACGTTCGCGCCGGCAATAGCAAGCGCACTTTTTGCAGCACGCAAAGTCAACTCACTTGTATTGTAGCTAAGAATAATAATTTCAAGATTGACCATACGATCCTACTTGGATATAAATTTCATCAAGCTTTTTGGCAATTGAAGACCAATTGTATCCTTTTTTCACAAGCTCACTGCCATTTTTTGCCAACGTTTTTGCTAATTGTCGATCGTTGGACAACAAGATTACACGGTCCGCTAATCCTTGCGCATCATTAGCGACAAGTGCCTGAACTCCAGGGACCACACCCAATCCTTCCACAGCCAAACTTGTGGCAACAATCGGCGTATCGGTTGCCATCGCTTCTAATATTTTATATCGCGTCCCTTTTCCACTCCACACAGGGGCGAGTAAAACGTTGGCATGTTTATATGCATCACGAATATCATCTACTCGCCCTTTTACGATAATGCTTGGGTCTCCTTGCGCGAGGTCAAGAATTCGCTGTGTTGGTGAGTTCCCCACGATCCACAATTTTGCGTTTGGTATACGATCTATAATCTTCTTCCAAACCTTTGTCACCAAGTATTCAACAGCTTCAACATTGGGAAGCCATTTAAATGTCCCAACAAAAAGAACGATAAAGTCTTTCGTCAGTTGCTTTTTCACTTCATGAAAGTGATCAATATCCACACCATTGGCAACCACATCAATTGGCCCTACATCAGGAATCCGTTTACGAATATACTTACGATCTTCATCACTCATCGCGATAAGTCGAGTCGCCTGCTTCCAATATTTCTCTTCCCAATATTTTATTTTAGTCACATCCCAGTACAAAAATGGTTTAAATAGGGGATTTTTATGTCGCTTCGTGTATTCCAAGTATCCGAGGTGTTCAATAGTTTGGACCACAAGAATGGTTGGTAGTGTAGTCTTAGGGATATTTGGCATCATGTAAAACGTTTCAGCATGAATCAAATCATATTTCCCAGTACCAATCTCTTGTTTGATCGCATCTTGCAATTCTTGTGAAGAATACATCGTCATGAGTAACGGATTAAAAGAAAATTGCGATTTTAAAATATTTTGAGGGGTCCACACTGGACGACGTTTAAACACTCTGATTGTTGAGCAAAAGTGCTCGAGGTGCTTAATATACTGTCGTTCTTTTTCTTTGCGAATATAACAAAAAAGAGTAATAGTATGTTTCCCATGCAAATTTTTTAACAAGTTATATGTACGAATTTGCCCACCTGAAACCAACGGATATGGGAGGTATGGAGTTAACATCAAAATATTCATAAACGAGTTTGTAAATTCGTAAATTGAAAATTTATTTCTTTGGCCTAGTCAAATCAATAATAACCCAATCTTTTGTTTGCGCGATAACGGTATACTTTTTCATCAGCGCATTGGTCTCATCATCGTAGTTTAAACTCACGTAATACTGTGCTCCTTCGGCAATTTTTTGATCGATGGCAAATCCAATCGGCCAGCCGATCCGATTTGTCGCAAACAAAAATGCCGTATCTCCATCATATGGAGCGATCACTTTTGCACTCGCCGGCAATACCCTATCAGCCGCCTCCCCTGCATGCACCATATCCCAATTATTGACGTTGTAATAGCCCTTTACCTGTTGCCACATAAGAAAAAACATTATTACAACACCAAAAACTAATCCAATTCTCAACAGTTCTGTTCGCCGTTTTGCCGCCTCTTGCCAAAGCCGTGCCAATCCAACTCCAGCCGTCAAACAGAAGAAGGGAGAGATGATGTATTGATAATAATCATGCTGCACATTACCTGTCGCAAAAATGACTAAATATGCCAACATCGAGCCACCCCAAATCCAGAGTGCAAAGCGAGCACTTTTCTGCTTCACAGCAGTAAAAAAACCAACAGTAAATGGAACGACACCAACAAATCCAAACACTAACTTTGTTAATCGCTCATAAAACAACCAGCGAAACCAAGCTGGACGCAACCTAATTCCGTTTCCGTTGTACAACCAATTGCTTACGGGAATTCCAATCGAATAGCGTTGGATCCACCACCGCCACAAAAGTAACGGAACTATTGAAAGGAATCCTCCAATATATAGTTCAATATGAAGAAGGGATTTCCATCCAAAACGATTGAGAATCAAAATCGCAAAAACGGGCAGTACAAAAACTGCCATCGGCTTCATGAGGAGAGCATATGCGAATGCAACTATCCATAAAGCTAAATAACCCCAATGGCGGGTTTGTACATACTTCCAACATCCCCACATTGCTAGCACAATTCCCATCACTAAAAAAGGTTCGGGCAATACCGTTCGTGAATAAAACACCACATAGGGAGTAAATCCAAAAAAGATACCTGTCGCTATTGCCGCCGCATCTCCATACCAATCTCGAGCAAGAAACAGTAAAAAGACAAGAGCGACGAGAGAAGCAACAATAGAGAACATGCGTGAAACAAACACGAGAGAATATTGCCAATCAAATTCAGGCTGCAATCTAATTACAGAGGCAATAACTGCATTCATGATTGGAAACTCTACCATTCGGTACCCATTCACGTTGTCTTGCTCATTGTGTTCCGAACCAGATTGAATATTGGACAAATCTTGATATTTGGGAACTAATAAATTGATTCCATGCTTTACATACTCACGAGTAACAGAGGCCGTGTCGGCTTGGCGAAATTCATGCCAATCAGCAATAGGATTGGTCACCCTATATAAGCGAGCGCAAAACGCAAGAGCGATCAGTCCTATGAGAATAGTTTTAAACGGAAGACAAGCAACACAATTGAAGAATTTCTTGAGTTGTACCATACATAATCTCTACTTTCTCGTTTCTCGCTTTTTTATTTTTGTGGAATCTTGCATCTTCCGTGTTTCAACCTCGATCGCAGCAAGACCAACACCCACCAAACTCCAATACGGGAATGCTACTTTCGACGCTTCAAAGACATCAATAAACACACCATTGAGGAGAAGCCCTACCGTCCCTGCCATCATGCCAAAGAGGAATGCTAGAACAACTGGGTTCTTCACAACTCGGATTGCTTTGAGTGCCGCCCACATGAAAATTGCAATTGGTCCATAAAATCCAATGACTCCCAATATTCCACTTTCACCAAGATTACGGAAAAAGTCATTGTCCGTACTTTCCGCTTCTGTAAACTCATCTTTGCTGCTCTTTGTTA